>CBILQL010000902.1:0-1508 GCA_966238865.1 uncultured bacterium | reverse complement strand
GGGAGGACCTGGCGCTGGAATTGTCCCAGGTGCTCTATTATGTCGCCTGCATGATGGCGGAAAAAGGCGTCAGCCTGGAAGAGGTATACAAGAAATTATGATCAAAGTGGCCCTGCCCAACAAGGGCGCCCTGTTCGAACCCACCATGGACATCCTGTCCGCCTGCGGGTACAAGGTGAGCAAGTCCCTGCGCAGCCTCAGCTCCCTGGACGCGGAGAACCAGATCGAGTTCTACTTCCTGCGCCCCGGGGACATCCCCCTGTACGTCGCCAACGGCATCCTGGACGCCGGCATCACCGGCAAGGACTTCGTGGCCGAGAAGGGCGTGGACCCTACCTGCCTGGTGGAGCTCAATTTCGGCGCCTCCAGGCTGTGCGTGGCCGTGCCCGAGGCGAGCCCGGCGCAGGATATCGCCGACCTGAAGGCGGCCAAGATCGCCACCTCCTTCCCCAACATCGTCGGCCGCCATTTCCCCGGCAAGGACCGGCTGGTGGAGCTGGAGGGCGCGGTGGAGATCTCCATCAAGCTCGGCATCGCCGACGCCATCGTGGACCTGGTGGAGACCGGCACCACCCTCAAGCAGGCCGGCCTGCGCGTCATCGGCAAGCCGCTGTTCGAATCCCGGGCCGCGCTGTACGCCCATCCCGGCCGCGAGAAGCAGGACGAGGTGCTCACCCTCAAGAGCCGCGTCGAGGGCAAGATGCTGGCCCAGGAATACATGATGGTGGAATACGACGCCCCGGAGGCCATCCTCAAGGCAGCCTGCGCCATCACGCCCGGCATCGAATCCCCGACGGTCATGTCCCTGGAGCACAAGGGCTGGTACGCCGTGAAGTCGATGATCAGGAAGCGGGACAGCCAGCGCATCATGGACTCCCTTTCCAAGCTGGGCTGCAAGGGGATCCTGCTTACCGCCATCGAAAGCGTCCGGATCTAGCTATATTCGGCTTGATGGGTCCTTTCGAAGCGGGACGCCTCGAACTGGCGAGGCTGGCGGCGGAAGCCGGCGAGACCAAGCGGCAGATCTGGGCCCGCATCGCCCGCATCACGGCCCGATGCCTGGCCGTGGACCGTGTCAGTTACTGGCAGCTCATCCAGGGGGGCCAGGCCATCCGGTGCGAGCATCTCTCCCAATCCTCCCCCTCGGACGATTACGAGGGCGTGGTGCTGCTGAAGCGGGATTTCCCCGCCTATTTCCGGGCCCTGGAGACGAACAGCTCCCTCGCCATCGAGGATACCGAATCCGATCCGAACGCGGCCGAGTTCCGCGAAGCCTATTTCAAGCCCCTCGGGATCACCGCCATGCTGGACAGCCCGGTGTACCGCAACGGCGCCATCATCGGCATCGTCTGCCATGAACAGGTCGGGCGCCGGCGCGCCTGGAAGCCCGAGGAATGCGACTTCGCCGTTTCCGTGGCCGAGGCCACCGGAAGGCTGTGCGCCGAATCCGACTGGTCCTAGGCGCGACGGTCCCTTGACCATCTGCAGGTCCGCCTCGCCTCCCTGGA
>CBILQL010000901.1:0-1513 GCA_966238865.1 uncultured bacterium | reverse complement strand
GGATGGCGCAGGACTACCAGCGCCGCATCGCGCGCCTAGGCTTCATCGGGCTGGGGTCGCTGGCGGCCTTCCAGGTCCTCTACTTCGCCCGCGTCCTCCTCTACGGGTCCCTGCCGCCCCATTTCGCGGAGGCCACGTCGGTGGTGTACGGGGTGGTCTTCCCGGTGGTGCTGGTCGGGTTCTTCCGCTACCGCCTCGGTTCGGAGCGCATCGCCGTCCCGCGGGACACGGTGTACACCTCCGCCACCGTGCTGCTCTCGGGCGCCGCCTTCCTTGGCGTGGCCCTCACGGTGTTTGCCTTCCAGTGGCTGCGAGTGGATTTCAGCTACTTCGAGAGGTTCCTGGTCGGGTTCACCCTGTGCTTCCTGATCGTCCTGGTGCTCGGCTCGGGGAACATGCGGCGCCAGATCTCCCGCTACATCGACAGCCGCTTCTATTCCCGCAAGTACGACTACCAGGAGCAGTTCTTCCGGCTGCACCGCTCCATGCTGGCCGGCGCCGACGTGGAGACGGCCCTGACCGAGCTGGTGGAGAACATGAAATACTCGGTGACCGTCGGGGACGCCTACGTATTCCGGCGCAATTGGCAGGACGGCAACTTCTACCATCACGAGAACAAGGAGGCGGCCACGCTGCGCGGGCTGGTCATCCACGGCGACAGCCCGCTGCTCCGGCACCTCGCGCGCCACCGGCTGCCGGTGGACCTCCTCGCCGGCGACGCGGCCTTCCGGGAGGCCCGCGAGGCGGTGCGGGCCGAGCCCCTGGTCGCGCGCCTGCGCTTCGACGCCCTGTTCCCGGTGTTCATCGGCGAGCGCCTGGCCGGCGTCCTCGCCCTGCAGGGGGGGCGGAGCCGCCCCTTCGACGCCGAGGACCTGGCCCTCGTGGAGGTCTTCACGAGCTCCATCGGCGACGTCCTCTTCAAGAACCAGGTGCTCAAGGAGCGCATCGAGCGGAAGCAGTTCGAATCCTTCCACCACGTGGCCTCGTTCATCATCCACGATATCAAGAACCAGGTGGCGACCCTGAGCCTGCTGCTCATGAACGCCGAACGGAACCTGGGCAACCCCTCCTTCCAGACCAGCATGATGAACAGCATCCGCAGCTGCGCCGCGAACCTCCAGGGCCTCATCGACCGCCTGTCGGTCGCCCCGCGCCGCCGCGCCGCGGAGCGCGCCCCCCATCCGCTGCGCCCCCTGCTGGAGGAGATAGCCGCCAACGCGGGGCTGGCCGCCCTGCCGGGGGTGACGTTCTCCCTGGAGGGGGAAGACGATCCGGTCGTCCCCATGGACCGCCAGGGCATGTTTTTCGTGGTGCGGAACCTGGTGAACAACGCCCTGGAGGCGATGCGGCACGAGGGGCGGCTCGTCCTGCGCCACGGGGGGCTGGGCGGCGCCGTGCCGCCGCGGCTGCGCGAGCTCTACGGGGGCGGGGACCAGTTCTTCGCCGGGTATTCCGCCAACCTCATGGTGGAGGATTCCGGGTCGGCCATCAGTCCCGAGTTCGTCCGCGACCG
>CBILQL010000900.1:0-1519 GCA_966238865.1 uncultured bacterium | reverse complement strand
TTTCATTATACCCATACATTACCGGGCGTTGACCGCCCGTGGCAAGAATGGCATGGCACTTTTCACTGGGTCAGGGCTTTTTTTGCGCGGGGACTGAGCCCAACGCGAGATTTTTTTCGGCTTCTTCGGCCTTATTCAGGACCTCAAGCAGCCTGGTGGCCTGTCTTGTCAGGTTGTTGACGCGACTGATCAAGGAGAGGACCAAAGCCAGGAAAATCAAAAACCCCAAACTTAGCAGTAAGTTTAGAAGTACCACGCAGATAAGGTAGCAAAATGAAACCATGCATTCAACGGACTTTATACTGCACGTCTTGACAGGTAATATTTTGTGCAGTAATTTATGGGTATAAATCCTCAAGTTGCGGGAGGTCCGAGTTGGATTCAATGGACGCCGTCAAAGCCAAGACCAAGGAAACCGGTAAAAAGGACAAGAAGTCCCTGACTCCGCGGCAGCGTGAGGTTTTCGAATTCATCAAGGAACGCATCGAGGAAACCAACCGCCCGCCCACCTTGCGGGAAATCGGCCTCCGCTTCCAAATCTCCTCGACCAACGGCGTCCGCAGCATCCTGGCCGCCCTGGTAAAGAAGAACTACATCGCGCGTTCTCCCAAGCTTTCCCGGGGTATCGATCTTCCCCAGTCCACGCGCTCGGAACCCCGTTCCCAGGGGACCGCGGACATCAAGGTCCTGGAAATCCCCATTGTCGGAAGGGTGGCCGCGGGCCAGCCCATTCTCGCCGTCGAAAACCTGGAAGGCACCGTGGTGGTGGACCGGGACTTCCTGATGCGCCAGGAGAACGTTTTCGCGCTGCGGGTGCACGGCGACAGCATGATCGATGCCGGCATCCATCACGGCGATCTGGTATTCGCGCGCCAGCAGAATACCGCCGAACGCGGGCAGATCGTGGTGGCCCTCATCGGCGAGGAGACCACGGTGAAATACTATTTCCCCGAGGCCGGCCGGGTGCGCCTGGAACCCGCCAACGAGGCCTATGGCCCCATCATCGTGGACGTGAACACCCCGGATTTCTCCATCCTGGGACGCATCATCGGGGTCATGCGGAGATACTGATTCCGATTTTTCGCATTCGGCCTGTGGCAGAATCCGTCCTTTCGCCTATGGCCGCGTCTTTGGCCATATTCGCAATTCTCCATCCGGCCGAAACCTCCGACCCTCCCCGCCGGCCACTTGGTATATAATTCCCCTATGTTTTCCCACCGACTACCGGGCGCCCTCCTGTTGCCGTCCGCGCTGCTTCTCGTTTCCTGCGCTTCCAACAAGGTGGAGGAAGGCTTTTACGGCAAGTCCCGGCCGAAATACGCCATCGAGAGGGACAAGCAGGGGCGGAAGCAGGGCAAGGAAACCTGGTGGTATCCCAATGGCCGCCTCAAATACGAGGCTTTCAACCGCGACGGCAGCCGGGAAGGGAAATTCACGGCCTGGGATTCGAACGGCGGCCTGTGGTACCAAGGCTACGAATACCATGGCAAGCCGGAAAGCACGCTGACCTATTGGCACC
>CBILQL010000899.1:0-1528 GCA_966238865.1 uncultured bacterium | reverse complement strand
AGTTCGAAAATTCTCTGGCGTCAAGGATTGAACGATTCCAGCGAAAAACAGATGGTTCGGAAAAAAATCACTCTCCTAGGCATATACCTCGCTTGTGCGACTGGAAAAATGAGTTGGTCCAATACCATGCAGGGAAAATCACTCGAACAACTCCTCGATTCCGACTATACCAAAGCACGGGATGCGCTTATTGATTCCAATCGCAATACCGCCCTAAGCTATGTGCCTCAGAAATCACCGCCAATTCCGAATCTGGATGCTGCGCTCAGCATTCGAGCCAATGAGCCTGCAAAATCCGCACAATACACTGATGCTCTTGCTTTGGAATACACGAAGTTTCTCGACCCCAGGCAGCATGTCAATACTCCGAATTCAGACCAGTTAAAGTTTTTCCTGGAAGGATTCGGAAAGGATTTCCTGCCGCTTCTGGAAGAATATCTCTTCCAACTCCCTTCCAAGATCTCCAATACCGGGACCCGTGCCGCCGCGATGCTATTGAAGGATTCGGACTTCGATCGATGCAAGCAAGTTGCGGCTTTGAGCTTTGCGAAATTTCAAAGCAATCCGGAAGTCCAAATGGCAATTCTGACCGCAGTCGAATATTGTCGTGCCGAAACTGCTTCTAAGGAATTGTGGAACGCTTATTTGACTTCTACGGATCCGAATCTTCGACTCAACGCCCAATATGTCCTTGCCGGCTTCGGAGACAAGAAGATGAGGGCCGCGATCGAGACTTCCCTTTCCAAGGATGACCTGGAGAATCGCACCCGCTCAAACCTTGTCAGCGCCTACCTCCAGTATTTCCCTGGTTCCCATGACGATAAGCTCGTTCAGGCTTTCAGAAAGTTCAGGAATCCAGCGACGCAATTGGAAATTTCCCGAAACCTGTTCGTCACGAATAGGGAAATTGCCGAAACACTTTCCGAGCTCAAGAAGGTAGCAGCCGACGAAAAGGTGAAGGCTGTATTGCAGGAACATATCACGCGTTTCGAAGCGATGGACAGGGAGCGCTAACATGGGCAAACCCGCAGCCAGACTCTTGGACACCACCGCCCACGGCGGCATGGTCACCGGCCCCGGATCCCCCACCGTGCTCGTGGGCAAGATGCCCGCCGGGTGCCTGGGCGACATGCACGTCTGCCCCATGGTCACCGGGGTGGTGCCCCACGTGGGCGGGCCCGTGACCCTGGGCAGCATGGGAGTCCTCATCGGCAAGAAGCCGGCGGGGCGCATCACCGACATGTCCGTCTGCGTCGGTCCGCCCTCCCTGGTGGTGATGGGCTGCATGACCGTGCTCATCGGCGAGGCCGGCGGGGGCGGAGGCGGCGGCGGAGCCGGGGCGGCGGCCTCGGCGGCCGGGGCCAAGACCCTGGCGCCGGGCAGCGTGTCGCCTTTCCCGCTGTCGGAGCCCGGCGAGACCACCGGGACCCATTACAACCGCTTCCAGTTCCAGGACGCTTCCGGGCGGCCGCTGTCGGGCGTGCCCTGCAAGTGGAAGGACAGCGACGGCAAGGAGAGTTTCGCGGTC
>CBILQL010000898.1:0-1536 GCA_966238865.1 uncultured bacterium | reverse complement strand
GTCGGCGCGCCAGGAGACCACGGTGGCGGAGCTCTCGCTCAAGCGCCTGGCGGGGATGCTGGTCCAGGAAACCCCGGCCGCGGCCGGGGCGGGCGCGGACGCGCAAGGCGGATCGGAAGGAGCCGGATCGCGGGAAGACGCCGGTTCCGGCGCTCCGGACGGAAGGAAATGAGGCCGGCATGAAGAAGTCAGCCTGGATCCCGGGGCTCCTCGTCGTCGCGCTGGCGGCGGGCGGAGGGGCGTGGTGGTACCTGGAGCGGCGGAAGGATGCGGAGCTGAGGTTCCGCACCGCCAAGGCTGAGCGCGGCGATCTGCAGGTCGCGGTCACCGCCACCGGCACCCTGCAGGCCCTGGTCACCGTGCAGGTGGGCACCCAGGTGAGCGGGCCCATCGCCTCCATCCACGCCGACTTCAACTCCGAGGTGAAGAAGGGCCAGGTCATCGCCCGCCTCGACACCACCTTGCTGCTGGCCGCCCTCGAGGACGCCCGCTCCAACCTGGCCCGCGTCGCGGCCCAGGAGCGCCAGGCCTCCGTGGAGCTGAAGCGCACGCGGTCCCTGGCCGAGCGACAGCTCATCTCCCAGGCCGAGCTGGACCAGGCCCAGGCCGCCGCCGAGGTTGCCGCCGCCAACCTGAGCTCCGCCCGCAGCCAGGTGGAGCGCGCCCGCATCAACCTCCGCTACGCCATCATCACTTCGCCCATCGACGGCACCGTGCTGTCGCGGGCCGTGGACGTGGGGCAGACGGTGGCCGCCAGCTTCAACACCCCCACCCTTTTCACCATCGCCGGCGACCTGCGGGAGATGGAGGTGAAGGCGGCCGTGGACGAGGCCGACATCGGCAAGGTGGCCGCCGGTCAGAGGGCCACCTTCACCGTGGACGCCTTCCCGGAGCGCGTGTTCTCCGGCACCGTGCAGCAGGTGCGCCTCGAGCCGAAGGTGGATCAGAACGTGGTCACCTACGATGTGGTGATCCGCGTCCCCAACCCGGACAAGAAGCTGATGCCGGGCATGACCGCCAATCTCACCATCGCGGTGGCCGAACGCCGCAACGTCCTGCTGGTGCCGTCCGCGGCCTTGAGGTTCCGCCCGCCCCGGGACAAGGCCGGCGGCGGCGCCCAGGCCGGGGATTCGGCCCGGGCGGACGGCGATTCCTCCCGGAGCCGCGGCGGCTATTCCCGGGCTCGCGGCGAGGGTTCGGAAGGCCGGGGCCAGCGGGGCCGGGTGTACCTCCTGGCCGGCGACAGCCTCGTCCCGGTGAAGGTGAAGGTGGGACTCAGCGACGGCAGCCGCACCGAGGTGGAGGGGGACCTGGAACCCGGAGCCGCCGTGGTGACGGGCCTGGAAGGCGCGGCCCCGGCCGCCCAGGGCGCGGCCCGACCCTTCGGCATGCAGCCGGGCGGCGGGAGACAGCGGAGATTGTGATGGCCCCCGTCTCGGCCCAGCCCATCGTCTCCGTCCGGGGGCTGACGAAGACCTACCGCGTCTACCAGAAGCGCGAGGGGCGAGTCCGCCGAGAGGTTGGAGGCGAGCCAGT
>CBILQL010000897.1:0-1555 GCA_966238865.1 uncultured bacterium | reverse complement strand
CGGGGCTTTGCGGAGCGACTGGAGCGCGAATCGGCCCGGGGCGCGGGCGTACGCCCGCAGAGGCCCTACGGATGTTGGTGAACAGCGTGCGGAAGCGCGCGCAGCAGACCCGAACCTTCAACCGGTCCGATTCAGAGACCCCACCGCATCCACAAGCGGAAGCGAGCACAGCATCTTCGCCCCGGAACCCCGCCGCGCGGCCCCATCCCGGCGCCGACCCGCGCTACCCTGCATTCTTCCGCGCTACCCCACGCCCTTGGACACGCCGCCGGAGACGATGAACGCCATGATCTTCGCCGAGTCCGCGGTGTTCATCGGCGTGATGCGATCGCGGGGCACCAGGATCAGCAGGCCGCCGAAGTTGTAGGACTGCGGGATGTAGACCGCCACGCGGTCTTCCACGCCGGGAAGGTCCAGGGCGTCCGCGGTGACGAAGCCGAGGATCTTGATGTCCGACGGGGAGGCGGCGGCGCCGGAATCCAGGATGCCCGGGCCCAAGGTGAGCATGACCGGCCGGGTGAAGCTCTTCTTCTCGCCCACGAAGGCGTTGATGAAATCCTTGATGGAGAAGTACAGGAGCTTGACCACCGGCAGGCGCGTCATGCCCTTCTCGAAATAGCTGAAGACGCGCTCGAAGAGGATGTTGGAGGCCAGGAACCCCACCAGCATGATGACCAGGATGGTGAGGGCGAAACCGACGCCGGGACTGGGGATGCGCAGCAGCCCGTCGATTTTCACGAACACGATCCAGATCACGTAGATGGTGACGAAGAGGGGCCCCAGGATGAGGATGCCCTTGAAGAAGTTCGAGAAGAGGCGCTGCATCAGGAGAGGGTCCGCATGCCGTCCGCGGTGCCGATCAGGATCTCGGACTTGGCGGCGAAGCGGAGGAACAGGCCGTGCTCGGCCACGCCGGGCAGGGCGTCGAGATACGCCTCCATCGCCTTCCAGTCCGATCCCTCGGGGAAGACGGCGTCGAGGATGAGATTGCCGTTGTCGGTGACCACGGGGCCGTCCTTGCCGCCGGCCGGACGCAGGGTCGCCTTGGCGCCCTGGGCTTCCAGCCGCGCCTGCACCAGGCTCTGGGCCGCGGGCAGCACTTCCACCGGGACCGGGAATTTGGTCCCCAGGCGCTTCACCAGCTTGCCTTCGTCCACGATGACGAGGAAGGTTTCGCAGGCCTCGGCCAGGAGCTTCTCGCCCAGCATGGCTGCGCCGCGCCCCTTGATCAGTCCCTTGGCCGGATCCACTTCATCCGCGCCGTCCGCGTAGAGGTCCACCTTGGAAACCTGATCCATGGAGAGGAGGGAAATGCCCTCCTGGCGCGCGAGATTGGAGCATGCGAAGGAACTGGGAACGCATTGGATGCGCAATCCCTCCGTCTTGATCCGCCTGCCCAATTCGCGGATGAAGTAAGTAGCTGTAGAACCCGTTCCCAAACCTACGACCATCCCGGATTGGACCCGGCTGGCCGCCTCGATACCGACTCTTTGTTTTCCGTCCACGGGCAGAAATTTAAACTTTTTTTCCCAGGTTCTCTTTTGTTCCGAATGGT
>CBILQL010000896.1:0-1565 GCA_966238865.1 uncultured bacterium | reverse complement strand
GGATTGGCTCGAGTACGCCGAGGACGGCTACTTCCCCGTGCGGGGCAATTGGGCCGAGCTCTCCGGCGAGAATTATTTCGGGCAGATCCAGAACATCATCCAGAACCTGGACGACCTGTTCCAGCTCCGGTTCCAGCCGGAAAGCCTTGAGCGCCTCACCGTATACAGCTCCCGCAACCTGGATTTCACCGAGGTGATCGAGAGCATCCCGGCCCTGCGCGGCCAGATGCGCCGCATCAAGGCCAAGATCCGGCGCGGCGAGGGCTTCCTGCTGGAATACCGGGACGGGGGCGCGCCTTCCTATCTCATCTACCTGCCCAACTCCAGCATCAACCAGGCGGCCGAGGAGGCCACCCATTTCATTCACAGCGTGCTGGGCGGCCCCCTGGAGAAGCCGCTCCGCGGCTTCGACTACTTCTACGCCAACGCGCTCACCGAGTCCCTGGGCTTCTTCGGATCCAAGATGATCAACGAGAAGCGGAAAGCGCCCACGGAGTCGGGTCTCCGGGTCTATCTCGGCAAGGTCCGGCAGGGATGGGAAAGCCCGGGCCAGCTCGAGACGGTCAAGGTTTCCCGGCTGCTCCTGCAGCACCTCCACCTCGAGAAGCGCAGCGCCCGGGAAATGGATTTCCGGAGCAAGTTCGCCTCCGTCTTCGAAGCGAATTCCTCCCTGCCGCAGGTATTCAGCACCCAGCTCGGCTACATGCTCGGCAACCGGCTCTATTACGCGGTGAAGAAGGGACTGGTGCCCCTCAAGGACATCCGTTCCATGTTCTTCGATCGCTTCGCGGCCCCTGGCAGCGGCTTCGCCGCCTATACCCAGTTCATCCGCCAGCTCAAGCTGATCCAGACCCGCATCCACGGCGAGGCCGAGGACAACGACCGGCCGCTCGCCGCAAGCGCCTGAAACCGGGTCCCGGTGAGCGCCACCGCCCGGGGCGCGCCACCGGGGATTCCCGGCCGCGAACATGTAGATTTCTAGGCATGCTCCTACCCGGCATACGTTTCCCCGCGCTTTGCCTGCTCTTCGCCGCCTTGGCCGCGGCCGTCGACGTCTCCGCCGACAATGCCTTCACCGTGCACACTGCCGTCTTCTCCGACCGGCAGACCTTCTGGCCCGGCCTGGAGGACCCGATGACGCCCGCGACCCTCAAGCCGGGCAAGGCCGGCAAAACCGTCGGTGCGAAGGCTTCGGCCGGGAAGTCCGCCGGCAAGGGGGTCGGCGATGGGTCCGGCAAGGACGGTACGCGCGCAGAAGCGAAAGCGGGCCGCAGGATGGTCGTGCTGCCCATCCGCATCGCATCGAAGGACTGGCGTGAAAGCATACCCTGCGACTCCTGCCATCGCCTGTCGCCCAACGGCATGGAGTTCTTCCTGGAGAATTACCTAGCCGGTCGTTTGAACCGCCGCTTCCCCGGCGACACCGTCGAGTTGGCGGCTCCCCATGTTCCGCTGCTGCAGGCGGCCCATCTGCGATTGCTCGAGTACCAGGACAGCCTGCGCCTGCCCTGGGACAAGTGGTTCGACGGCTATACCGAAGCCCTCATCTATAGGCCCCGCGATGC
>CBILQL010000895.1:0-1585 GCA_966238865.1 uncultured bacterium | reverse complement strand
GGCGCGCGCGCCGGCTCGTCGGCCACCGGCTGGGATCTCGTGCCGGAGATCCTCCACCATCCGCTCCCGGCTCTTCTCCCCCAGCAGGTATGCGGCAATCTCGCGGTATTCCATCCCCAGCGCCTTCAGGCGATCGGGAGGTACTCCCTTCGCGAGCAACCCGGCCACCTCTTCCACCATGCCGGCCTCGAGGCGGGATGCGAGCCGACGGTCGATGCGATCGCGCAAAGCGGCCCGCTCGACGTTTATGCAGAATGCCTGGAAGTCGAGAGGCTGCTCCGGGGGCCGGCTGTATTCGACGGGGCGGCGTCTTCCCCACTCCGCCACCTCCAGGGCGCGCACGATGCGCTTCTTGCTGGTCGTGTCGGTGCGTTCCGCCAGGGCGGGATCCAGCCGGCGCAACTCCTCGACCAGGTCAGCCTGATCCCTGGCCATGAGCGCTTCCCGAAGTGCCGGGTCCTCCGGAACATTGGCGATGCGATAACGGCGGAGCACCGCCTCCAGATACAGCCCCGTGCCGCCGACCAGGATGGCCGCACGGCCCCTTGACCCCTCCTCCCGAGACAGAACCGCGAGCGTTCGGTAGCAATCCTCCTGATAGCGGAACAGGGAATAGACCTCTCCGGGATCGGCGATGTCGATGAGATGATGGCGGACCGGCGGCCGGTATCGGAGGAATTCCTCCAGGTCCTTCCCCGTTCCCAGATCCAGGCCCCGGTAGACCTGGCGGGAGTCCGCGGACAGGACGTCCACCCCCAGGTCATGGGCCAGGCGTGCCGCCAAGGCGGTTTTGCCGGTGGCCGTGGGACCTACGAGAACGAGCAGTCTCATGGCGATCCGCTTGGCCCGCGCCCCAGAGCCTTATGGAAGTCGGCCCGCAGCACTGCGAGATCCTCCGCGTCCGGAGCGCAGAGGAGAAAGGCCACGCGCCTGGGCCGCCCGGTCAGGTGCGGTCGGTCCCCTGTCCGCACGACGTTCCCGGAGTCCAAGGCGCCCCCGCCCCAGGTCCCGGCAGCCGGGGCCTCGAGCGGGGACACGGCCAGGATTCCCCGACGGGTCTCCGGATCGAAATCCGCGGGGCCGAAGGCGGCCTTGAGGGCGGCATAGCCGCCGGGCAGCGCCAGCTTGCGGGGCTTGGCCCATAACCAGAGGAGATGCCGTCCCGGCAGGCGCCGTGCGAGGCCATGGGCCGGCAGGGCCATGGACAGGCGGGCGTTGATGTCCACCCAGGGACGAAGCACCGGACCCGCGGGGGTGGCCCGCACATAGGCGTCCATGCTCACCGGGCCGAAATAGCCGATGCCGCGCAGGGCTTTCCCCAGCCGCTCCGCGGCATCCGTCAGGCCTTCGCGCCAGGGATCCGGAGGCTGGCCGGAGGGCGTCAGCTTCACGCCCAGGAAGGCTCCGTCCCGGGAATTCACGAGCTCATGGCCGCGGAATTCCCGGATGCATCCGTCTTCATCCACCTGGAAACTGGCCGACATGTCGAGCAGCCTTTCGTGCCACGGCTCCAAGGCAACCCATCGATCCTGCCGGAACAGCAGCTCCAGGTCGCGCCGCTCGGCCTCACTCAGGGCGGCCTCCC
>CBILQL010000894.1:0-1627 GCA_966238865.1 uncultured bacterium | reverse complement strand
CGAGCACCGCGGCGCCGCGGGCGCGGAGAAGAACTCCGGCGACGGCGCAGGCATCATCACCCAGATTCCCCACGGTTTCTTCCTCAAGAAGGCCGCCGAACTGGGGCTTTCCCTGCCCCAGCCGGGGGATTACGGGGTCGGCCAGCTGTTCCTGCCCAAGGAGGAGTCCCAGCGCCGGGAGATCCAGAAGCTCTTCACCCGGGCGGTGGATGAGAGCGGCCAGCAGGTGATCGGGTGGCGCCACGTGGAGACCCGCAACCACGAGCTGGGCGAGAGCGTGAAACGCACCGAGCCCGCCATGTTCCAGGTCTTCGTCAAGCGCGGCAAGAACGCCAAGGACCCGGAGGCCTTCGAGCGCAAGCTGTACGTCATCCGCAAGTACGCCGAGCGCCTCATCCGCGACAGCAGGCTGCCCGGCAGCGAGCATTTCTACGTCGGATCCCTGTCCCACCGGACCATCGTCTACAAGGGCCTGTTCCTCTCGCCCCAGGTGATGAGCTATTTCCCGGATCTCGCCGACGAGACCTTCGAATCGGCCCTGGCCCTGGTGCACAGCCGCTTCTCGACCAACACCTTCCCGACCTGGCCCCTGGCCCATCCGTTCCGCTACATCGCCCACAACGGCGAGATCAACACCCTGCGCGGCAACGAGAACTGGATGAAGTCGCGGGAGAGCCTGCTCAAGAGCAAGCTCTTCACCGCCGACGAGATCAAGAAGCTGCTGCCCATCATCGACGAGCGCGGGTCCGATTCCGCCAAGCTCGACAACGTGGTGGAGCTGCTCGTCATGTCCGGGCGCTCGCTGCCCCACGTGATGATGATGCTCATCCCCGAGGCCTGGGAGAAGGACCCGGAGATGAGCCCGGAGAAGAAGGCCTTCTACGAGTACCACGGCACCCTGATGGAGCCCTGGGACGGCCCCGCCTCGGTGGCCTTCACCGACGGCCAGATCATCGGCGCCACCCTGGACCGCAACGGCCTCAGGCCCTCGCGCTACCAGCTCACCGACGACGACATCCTCGTCATGGCCTCCGAGGCCGGGGTGCTGGAGTTCCCCGCCGAGAAGATCAAGCTCAAGGGCCGCCTGCAGCCCGGCAAGATGTTCGTGGTCTCCCTCGAGGAAGGCCGCATCATCCCCGACGAGGAGATCAAGATGCGGGTGTGCACCCGCAAGCCCTACGCCAAGTGGCTGGCCAAGCAGAAGATCGAGCTCTCGAGCCTCAAGTCCCCGCGCGAGATCCGCCAGCCGGATCCCGAGACCGTGCTCAAGCGCCAGAAGTTCTTCGGGTACACCCTGGAGGATCTCAAGATCCTCATGGCCCCCATGGTGAACAACGGCGAGGAGGCCCTCGGCTCCATGGGCACCGACACCCCCCTGGCGGTGCTCTCCGACAAGAGCCACAACCTGTTCAACTACTTCCACCAGCTCTTCGCCCAGGTGACCAACCCGCCCATCGACAAGGACCGGGAGGAGATGGTCATGTCCCTCACCTCCTTCGTGGGCAAGGAGGACAACCTCCTGGACGAGACCGAGAAGCACTGCTCCGTCATCGAGCTGCCCCAGCCCGTCCTCACCAACGAGGACCTGGAGCGCCTGCGCTGGGTGGACAAGAACCATTTCCAGGCC
>CBILQL010000893.1:0-1627 GCA_966238865.1 uncultured bacterium | reverse complement strand
TGGTTGCCATAAAAATGAAACTCCTGACCTGCCTGTTACTACCTGGCCTGGCCTGACCTGGCCGGACCATGTTCTATCCGGCCTTCTACCAAAGTATAATGCCGGATTGCCATTCTGGCAGAAAAAAGCGCGGAAACCGTGTTTTTTCCGTTACTTTAGGCAAAATACTAGCGCCGCCCCCCTTTTGCAAGATCCGCTTCTTGCCCACGGCGCCACATTTGCCGGACTTCGGCGAAACATGCGATCCGCCGCTATATGCTATTTTTTGGGGTTCAGACCCCAACAAGGATAAGCGGATTTGGCCATAGAAGTCGGAATCTTGGGCGCCACGGGCTTGACGGGCGGAGAGCTCGTCGGGCTCCTGCTCCGCCACCCCGAGGCGCGCATCGCCTGGCTCAGCTCGGAATCCCAGCCGGGAACGGCCTTCGGGAAGATCTACCCCCAGTATCTCGGCCGCCTGCCTGCCGGATCAGAGACGCTGCGCAGCCTGGAGGAGGTGAAATCCTCCCGACCCGACGTGGTGTTTTCCTGCCTGCCCCACGGGGCCTCGGCCGCGAGCGCGGCGCCCTTCCTGGAAGGCGGCAAGACCCTGGTCGTCGACCTGTCCGCGGACTTCCGCCTCAAGGATCCGGAGGCCTACAAGCAGGCTTACGGCCATGCCCATCCCATGCCCGGCCGGCTGCCGGGAGCCGTGTTCGGCCTCTGCGAGGTCCACGGCAAGGCCATCCCCGGGGCGCGGCTCATCGCGAATCCCGGATGTTACCCCACCTCGGCCCTGCTGCCCCTCGTCCCGCTGATCGAGGACGGCGTGATCGAACCGGACGGCATCATCATCGACTCCAAGTCCGGCGTCTCCGGCGCCGGCCGCAAGCCTTCCGACACCAACATCTACGTGTACGCCAACGAGAGCATCCACGCCTACGGGGTGGGGGACAAGCACCGCCACCGCTGGGAGATCGAGGAGCAGCTCGGCTTCGCGGCGGGCCGCAAGGTGGGAGTGCTCTTCACGCCCCACCTCGTCCCCATGGAGCGCGGCATCCTCTCCACCCTCTACTGCGACCTGGCAGAAGGCCGTCACCAGGCCGACGCCGAGGCCAGCCTGAGGAAGCGCTACGCCGGATCGAAGTTCGTGCTGGCGCGCGAGGACTTCCCGCGCACCGCCGACGTGCGGCACACCAACGCCTGCCACATCAAGGCCTACCAGCCGGCCGGCTCGCGCAAGCTCATCATCGTCTCCGCCATCGACAACATGGTGAAGGGCGCCTCGGGCCAGGCCCTGCAGAACATGAACCTGGCGCTGGGCCTCCCCGAGACCCAGGGCCTCCTGTAGCCGCGCCATGGCGAAGCCCTCCTCCCGGCCCGTCCTGGTCAAGATCGGCGGCTCCATGATGGACGACGAGTCCGCCCTGGAAGGCCTGTGCCGCGCCCTGGCGGACGCGCGCCGCGGCGGGCTGCCGCTGGTGCTGGTCCACGGGGGCGGCAAGGACATCAACCGCCACCTGGCCTGGCTGAACGAGGAGCCGGCGTTCAAGGACGGCCTGCGCGTCACCGGCGAGGCCGCCATGACGGTGGTGGAGATGACGCTCTCCGGATACGTGAACAAGAATCGGGCGGGCCTGCTCAACGT
>CBILQL010000892.1:0-1632 GCA_966238865.1 uncultured bacterium | reverse complement strand
CGGCGCGCTCGGCGATCTTCCCTTCCTGCCCGTGGCGGCGCCCCGGCTCACCATCGGCACCTTCTACGGCACCCAGCTCGCCCTGCGCTACCTGCCCAAGGTCAAGGTGCTGGAGGACATGGGGCGGCTGGGCCTGTTCGGCGCCGGCCTCCAGCACAACCTGGCGACGTGGATGCCCGGCGCCCCCGTGGATCTCACCTTGGACGCCCATTGGCAGTGGCTGGAGATCGAGAACTCCCTCACCGGCAACACCTAGACCCTGGGCGCCATGCTGAGCAAGACCTTCGGCGACCGCCTCCTCGGAATCATCCCCTTCGGCGGCATCGCCTGGGAGAAGAGCACCTTCGAGGCCGAGTACAACTACGAGGTGGACCTGCCCACCGGCACCGCCACCCGGAAAACCAAGTACACCATCGACGGCGACAACGTGGCCCATTACACCCTGGGGCTGGCCGTGCAGTTCTTCCACGTGAACCTGACCGGGGATTACAATTTCGGGGAGTACGACTCCTTCAGCGGCGGCCTCATGATCATGCTGTAAGCCGTGCAGCCGGGCGCCGGGAGAGGCATACGGATTGGGCGACACCAGAGTTTCCAAGTCCCCGGGCCCGGATGCCGGCCGCGGCAGCCGCTGGATCGATCTGTTCGCCATCGTTCCCGGGGTGCTGTACGATTTCACCTTTCTCGCCCTGCAGCGGACGCTCCGGTACGTCATCCCCCTCGCTTTCATGGGAATCTTCCTGTTCCTGCTGTTCATGGTGTGGCTGGACATGGACCAGGACACCTCGGCGACCTCCAACACCGTGACGGTCATGCT
This sequence comes from uncultured bacterium, assembly GCA_966238865.1. Taxonomy (GTDB): domain Bacteria; phylum Fibrobacterota; class Fibrobacteria; order UBA11236; family UBA11236; genus CBILQL01. The sequence goes on along the minus strand of CBILQL010000892.1, from coordinate 815 downwards.
GGTCACCCTGTCGGCCCTGGGGTTCACCTGGGCCAGCGCCATCGACCGCTCGGACCCCGACTACCCCCCGCTCATGGTCCTCTCCAAGCAGTTGATGCATTCGGCCCTCCTCCTGATACTGGCCACCGGTTTCAAGTACGCCCTCCGCAACATCCCCGGCATCGGGTTCCTGCCCTTCGACGGGACGGCGCTGCGAAGCTGCCTCTGGCTTATCATGGCCGGACTGTTCACCCAGGCCATGCTCGAGGCCGGCATGCCCCTCCTCAAGCTCTACAACCTCATCGTGGGCAAGGGCGCCTACCTGCCGGGAACCGCGCTGCTGAAACGCAATCTCCCCAAGGCGCACGCCCGCGTCTCGGGCTGGCTGCGCAGGCACGGCAGCACCCGGTAAACAGACGGTAAACCGCGGAATCCGGGCTCCCTGGGGCTATTCGACCCGTTTTCCCGCCATTCCGGCAAGAAGCTGGTCGCCACCTGGAACCGCCGGCCCCAGGATGAATACCAACAAGGGGAACATCGATACGGGGAGATCCGGAGGGGTTATGCGGAAATCGGGGGGATGGCTCGGCTTGGGTTTTCTGGGGTGCGCGGCCGCGGCCTTCGCGCATGGCGTGATCGTAAGTCCGCCCTCCCGGAACTACATCTGCGGCATGGAAACCTTCCCGGCCCAGGTGGATTTCGGCGGGGCGAAGACCCCCGCCTGCAGGATCTGGAAGACAGCCTTTTCTACACGCTCTACACGCTGGGCTCCTCGCGCCAACTGGCGCTTGCGCATAACGGCAAAGGCGCGACCCGCGTTGAAGAATTGCGACAGG
>CBILQL010000891.1:0-1653 GCA_966238865.1 uncultured bacterium | reverse complement strand
AAATACGACTCCCTGAAGTTGGAACGGTTCAGGCTTTTCTTTAGTTCAAATGAATAAAGCCGGAGGGCATTGTTCCCTGATATCCTGTTCAGCTCAATCAGCTCAATGTTCCAATCTTCGATCGGAAGAAAGAAGCCTACAAGGTCTGGATAGACCCATTCGCTATACCCGGATTTCTTGGATTTTTCGTGAAAGATTGTCTTCGTCAAAATCCGCTTTCCGCTGTTGAAAGTCGGACTTGAATATACGTAGTAGGTAAGAATGGAATGCAAGTCGCGTTCGCTATACTTGCCCTTTTCCTTGATCTTACTAATCTCTTCTTCTTCGAGTTTTCCAATAGACTTATTTTTGATTTCGCCTTTTCGGATTTTCAAAAAAAATCGAGCAGGCCTGCTTCCAACTTTGATGAAGTCAGAGTTTGGATTGTCTCGAACATCAACGAACAGCTGCGCACCAAGACTGTTCCAAGGGGTCTTTCCATCTGTCCGAAGCTTTTTGGATACCCCGCTTTCTACTCCGGCTTCCCAGATTTCAGTAAAGGTAAGCGGGGTAGATGCAGAGGCGAGAACGTCTTTCGCGTAGATTAGGAATTGGTTCGCCATTATCCTGCCAATCTTGTGAATTGGAAATTCCGAATTGAATTGAAAGGTATTGAAAAACAGTCCGCATTACAAACTCTTACCCCACACCGATTTTTTCCTTACAACTGCCCCGCGACTGGAAAGATCGAGGGACGGCAATGCGAGAGCCGGTATGTGATATGACTTGTAGGGGTGTGCACGGCAATGCATTTATTTAGACCATATTTAATGGTATTGCGGTTGCGCGCCAACGCCGTCGCAGGTATGGAAAAAATTAGAGGGGATACCTATTGGTACTACTCTAATATGGATTACTGCATTGCCTCGACCCGGGTCTTGCCACGGGCCGCCGGTCTCAGCCCGCCAGCGAGCGGGCAACCTCCACCAGGGTCTTGAGCCCCCACCCAGTGCCACCCGGCTTGAAGTACTTCCAGGGGGCGGTGGTGAAGGCGGTGCCGGCGATGTCCCAATGGGACCAGACGGCCTTGGCGGGCACGAATTCCTGCAGGAAGAGGGCGGCGGTGATGGCGCCGGCCTCGGTCTTGCCGACGTTCTTCATGTCGGCGACCGGGTCGTCGAGGTATTCGCGGTATTCCTCTTCCAGGGGGAAGTGGCAGAACTTCTCCCCCACGGAGTCGGCCAGCTTCACGATAGACTGGGCGAAGGCGGTGTCGTTGCTGAAGAGGCCGGCGATGGCGGGGCCCAGGGCGCGGACGATGGAGCCGGTGAGGGTGGCCATGTCGATGATGTGGGTGGCGCCCAGGAGGCCGGCTTCGGCCAGGCCGTCGGTGAGGACCAGGCGGCCTTCGGCGTCGGTGTTGTCCACCATCACGGTCTTGCCGTTCTTGGCGGTGAAGATGTCGCCGGGGAGCACGGAGGCGTTGCCTGGGCGGTTCTCGGCCAGGCAGAGCACGGCGCTGGCGCGGATCGGGAGCTTCAGGGAGGCGATGGCGGCGAGGGCGGACAGGGCCGTGGCGGCGCCCGCCATGTCGCTTTTCATCTCCCACATGCCCTGGCTGGGCTTGATGCTGATGCCGCCGGTGTCGAAGGTGATGCCCTTGCCGACCAGGCA
>CBILQL010000890.1:0-1666 GCA_966238865.1 uncultured bacterium | reverse complement strand
GGCCTCGCCCTCGAGTTCCCCTAGGAACGCACCGCTTTACCTCGATTTTACCATTCCGGGCCATTTCAACGGTCGCCGGCTTTTTTTACACTAAACCCCCGGGTCGGACAAGACCCGGGAACTTCATGCTATGCGAGGCCAATCGTTTGCGTGAACTATATTTAGGACCCTCGAACGGGATTGTCCGTCCCGAACCTTCTGAGACGCAGGAGAGATCCATGGACGCAACGCCCGACCCCGAACAGTCGGAACGCATCCGCCGGCTGGAGCTGGCAGTCCAACAGAACCCCTTCGACGAGGACCCGGCATTGGAGCTCTGCCGGAGCTACCTGCAGGGATGCCGGTACCAGGACGCGGTTGCGGTGCTGGAGAACCTGAAGTCCCTCAAGCCCGACGCCACCGAACTCTACCCCCTCCTCGGCATCTCCTACTTCAACCTCGACCGCGCCTTCGAAGCCCTCGACAACCTCCGCATCGCAGCCCACTACAGCCCGGAAGAGGGATACCTGTACTGGTGCATGGGAGACGCCCATTTCAAGGTCGAGCAGTATCCCCAGGCCCTGGAATGCTACAAGCGTTCCGCCGAGCTGGAACCCGGAAATGCCCTGCCCCTGCGCAAGATGGCCCAGGCCTTCTTCGGCATGGGGCGGATGTCCGAAGCCGTGGAAATCCTCAAGGAGGCGCTGAAGCGGGACACCGAGACCCCGGAGCTTTGGAGCAGCCTCGGTTGGGCGCTGATCCGCCAGGGCGAGTACAGCGAGGCCATCGGGCCTCTCAAGCATGCGCTGGCGCTCAAGCCCGACGACATGCAATGCATCAAGAGCCTGGCCCTGGCCGCCTTCGCCCTGGGTCGCAAGGACTCCAGTTTCCAGTTCTACAAAATCGCCCTGGGGCTCAATGGCCGGGACGAAGAGGCTTTGTTCGGCATGGGCATCCTCTTCGTCTCCACCGGCGATCTCAAGTCCGCCTATCGCCAATTCGAGAATCTGCAGGCCGTGAATCCGGCCCTTGCCGAGGACCTGTACGGAAAGATCCTGGAGCGCAAGGAGCTGCTCGCCGGCTAAGAAGCCGATACGCGCCTGCCTGGCCGGGGTGCTTGGTAGTTACCCTTGTCCCACTCTACTACTTTCACGAAACTGTCGCGGTTGCAAGGAACCTCTTTTGCACATAGGCGCCAGAAAGTTTTTTGTATACAGGTCTGTGGAAAATGTATACACAAGGAAAGGAGTGCAGATATGGGTACCACCCTGAAGATCGCGACAGGTTTGGGTGTGCTTGCTGGAATCTCCTATATGGGTAGCAAACGCATGGATTCGATGAAGATTTCCGCCAAGGCGGGCGGGATCATCGGATATCTGAAGGGATTGCAGCAGGGGTTCTTTGCGGGCATCAAGACCATGCTCGGAAGGCGCGACCGTTCCGTCTGATTCGGACCGTCACGCCCAGGAAACATGCCTCCTTTTATCGGAGGCATGTTTCTTTTTTTGTTGTTCCATTGGACATTGTTCCTGTTGACGTCATTCGTTCCAACGAATTTATTTACGTTCCAATCGACCTCTTCATCCATTCACAAGGAGGATTTTCGTGAAACAGACCCGATTCACCCCCGTCGCCGCCCTGCTCGTAGGAGCCGTCCTGGCGGGAGGGGCCGCCGCTGCTGCCCTGC
>CBILQL010000889.1:0-1673 GCA_966238865.1 uncultured bacterium | reverse complement strand
GAACTGGACCTGGCGCGTGATCGTCCCCGTCGCCCTGGTGGCCGCGGGCTGGCTCTTCTCCTGGCGGCTGCTCAACATCCCGTCCCGGCAGGAGACCGCGGCTTTCATGATCCTGCTCTTCCTCATCCCCACCCTCAAGTACCCGAAGTTCGGCGTGTACTACCTGTTCAGCGTGCCCCTCTTCATCCCCCTGTTCCGGCGCATGTACTACCTCGTCGAGGAGCGGCCCGCCCTGGACTACCTCATGCTCATCTCCGACGGGGTGATGGGAGGCTTCGTCTGCGCCCTGCTGCTCCTGTGGCTGCTCCACAAGGAGCGCGTCCGCGACGCCATGCCCCTGCTGATATTGGCCTATGTCGCCGTGCTGTTCATCAAGGTTTTCGCCGGCAACGACCTGGACGCCCAGGCGGCCATGTACGGCTTCAAGTTCCACGGCCTCTACATCATGTTCTTCTTCGCGGGCAGCTACGTCCTCACCGACCTCGGCCAGACCCGGCGGGTCTTCGGCTTCGTCTCCTGGATGCTGCTCCTCACCGCCGCCTATGCCGGCAAGCAGATCCTCTTCGGGTTCACCGCCTTCGAGCAGAAGTGGATGGACTCCATCACCTTCACCACCCTGTACATCGAAGGAGTGGTGCGCCCCTTCTCCACCTACCTGTCCCCGGCCACCCTGGCGGACGGCATGACCATCATGCTCTTCACCGGCGCCTATTGGGCCGTCTCCAAGGGCAATGGCCGGGTGCTGTTCGGCCTGCTGCTGGCCGCGGCGGCGATCTGGCCGCTGCTCATCGCCACGGTGCGCACCAATTGGCTGGCGGCGGCGGCCGGCCTGGCCTTCTACCTGGGCTACCTGCGCCTTCGCAAGGGTTGGACCAAGTGGGCGGCGCTGGCCGCGGGCCTGGTGCTGGTCGTCGGCTTGCAATTCCGCAGCGGCGACGCGGCAAGCCAGAACCAGAACGCGGCCCTCCAGAGCCAGATGAACGGCGGCAAGCGCAGCGTCAGCGACATCATGATCCGCAAGCGCACCCAGGCGCTGGCCAATCCCCTCAAGGAATACAGCATGCAGAAGCGCCTGCAGACCTGGGCCTTCATCTGGCAGCGCGCCATGCACAAGCCCCTCGGGAACGGCACGGGGACCACCGGCTACGCCCACAGCTTCTATTTCCAGGTGCTCGGAGAGGCGGGATTCCCCGGCCTGATCCTGTTCCTGGTCATCCTCTACCTGACCTTCCGGCGCGGCTTCCGGCTCATCTCTTCCGCGCGGGATCCGGCCGTGGCCGAACTGGCCCGCTACCTGGTCACCCTGATCTTCATCCTCAGCATCCTCAACCTCACGGGCACCCACCTGCACACGCCGCCCGGCGACATCTTCTTCTGGTTCGCCCTGGGTTGCATCCACCGTTTCCATCGCGAACTGGTCGAGACCGAAGCCGCGGAGAAGCTTATCGCGGGACTCGGAGGCGCCGTCGAACCCGGCCCGAGTCCGGCGCAGACGCCTGCACCGGCGAGGACGTCGCCGTGATCGACCGCTCCGAAGTTTTACCCGGGGCCGCCGCCCCGGAGGATGCCGTCACCGGAATCCCTCCGGCCTCCGCCCGCAAGGTTGCGGTGGTCGGCCATCCCCTGGCCGCGGACGAGAACCGCCTGGCTTTCCGGGGCTGGACCACCCTGCG
>CBILQL010000888.1:0-1679 GCA_966238865.1 uncultured bacterium | reverse complement strand
GACCCCCGCCTGCTCCACGGCCTTCGACGTCAATCCCATGGCCGCCTACAATTACATGGCCGTGCTCACCCATTCCTGGGGCCGCGCGGAAGTCACCCCGCTCCCCAAGAATGTCTGCGGCTTCGACAGCGAGAGCTGGCAGGGCGCCAAGACCCCCTGGGACACGGCCATGGCCTGGCCGGCCTCGTCCGCCGCCCCGGGTCCCGTGACCATCACCTGGGACGTCAGCTCGGGAGCCCATTTCTCGGACACCCGGGACTTCCGCTATTGGATCACCAAGCCCGACTTCGTCTTCTCCCCGACCCGGGAGCTGGCCTGGACGGATTTCGAAGAGGCCCCCTTCTGCGACCTGGGCTATGACGACGCGAAGCCCACCGCCAGCCCCGCCATCAGCACCGAGAAATCCAAGGGGCTCTTCCATACCAAGTGCACCCTGCCGCAGCGGAGCGGCCACCATGTCATCTACGCGGAATGGGGTCGCATCGAGCCCACCAAGGAGCGCTTCCATGGCTGCATCGATCTGGCCTTCGGAACCACGTCCGTGGCCCCTAAGCGCAAGCCCGCGCCCGCGGGAGCCGGGACCTCCGCGCCGGCCGGAAAGCGGACCGACATGCTGGGCCGTATGCGCAACCAAAGCGGCCTGCTGGCGCCGGTTCCGCCCGCCCGCTGATCCCCCGCCCATCGCCGGCATCCCTGCCGGCTCCCCATTCCCTCCAGGCGGCCTTTCCGCGCTTGCGCGCGATGGAAGCGCGCCGGTAAAATTTTGTAATACCAGTAACACTTGAAATATCATTGCGCCGCCAAACGCGCCGGAATTATTTTCGGGACCTGGGTACGCATCCATGATCCCGGAAGGATGGGTCGAGTTCCTGGCCCTCCGGGGCGCCGTCGTCATCGAGGTCGCCGCGGGACTGGTGATCCTGCTCTCCTCCGTGCGGGCCGGATGGCGCACGGTGGAGCCGGCCTGGGTCCGGCACATGGGCGCCCGCGCCGCGGACGCCGTGGCCGGCGGGATCGGCGTCATCGGCGGCGCCGCAGGAAAGGGGTGACCGATGTGCATCATGTGCCTGCTCCCCTTCCTCGGCGGGGACACCGACCAGTACTTCCCGGACCTCATCCACGACAACCATCAGGTGGAGCCGCCCAGGACGCCGGAGGAGGGATACCATCTCACCGAGGACCTGGCCGACAAGGCCATCCAGTTCATCGTCGATTCCAAGCAGGTGGCCCCGGACAAGCCCTTCTTCCTGTACTTCGCCCCCGGGGCCTGCCACGCCCCCCACCACGTCCCCAGGCAATGGGCGGACGGATACAAGGGCGCCTTCGACGACGGCTGGGACGGGTACCGGGAACGGACCTTCGCGCGGCAGCTGGAGATGGGCCTCCTCCCCCCGGGCACCGGACTCTCGCGCCATGATCCGGACGTGCAGCCGTGGGACGCGCTCCCCGAACCGGAGCGGCGGCTCTATGCGCGCATGATGGAGGTGTTCGCGGGATTCCTGGAGCATGCCGATCACCACATCGGCCGCGTGTTGGACGCCCTGGGCCGGCTGGGCGTGCTGGACGATACCCTGGTGATGGTCGTCTCCGACAACGGCGCCAGCCCCGAGGGCGGCCCCAACGGGTCCGTCAACGAGAACAAGTTCTTCAACAACGTCCCCGACTCGCTGGAGCAGAAC
>CBILQL010000887.1:0-1683 GCA_966238865.1 uncultured bacterium | reverse complement strand
CGCCGAGGAAGCCCTGGGCGCTGCGTCCGCGGCCGGCGACTTCACCGCCGTGCAGGAGAAGAATGCCGCCTACGAGGCCGCCAAGCGCGCCGTGGACGATCAATACGCCCGCTGGGAGTGGCTGGAGCGGAAGTCCAAGGGGGACGGGGCTCCCGGCTAGCCTTTACTCGGTGATGGACGCGCCGTCGCGCGCCTTGTATTTGCGGTAATTGGCGCGGTTGAGGGAGGCGGGAATGATATTGTCCGCGTCGCCGGCCAGGAAGAGCAGGGGCGCATGCGGCTTCTTGTAGTCGATCCGGGCCGCCGATGAAATGGCGCCCCGGGCCATCCGCTTCGATTCCGGCACCACGTTGCGCTCGTAGCTCTCCCTACGCGGCCTTGTAGAAGGAGGGCTCCAAGGGTATCACCCCCTGCGGCGGCAACGAGTGGATGGCCACTCCCGCGACGCCCAGATCCTGCTGCAGGAGCTTCTGCACGATGAGGCCGCCGGTGGAAATGGCCGATCAGGATGGGCTTTTCCGGCAGGCTGCTCGCGATGCGGGCGTGATATTCCACCAGTTCCGGGAAGCGGAGGCCGGCCAATGCCGCGTCCGGATGCCTGGACCGCAGGGCGTCCGGGGACGCGTCCTTGTGGGGCCATGGTGGCTGGCAAAAGCTCCGGTAATGAAAAGCACAGTATGGGATTTCCCGTCTTCCATGGTACGGTCCTTCGGGTTTCGGAATACGACGGGCCTCGCGGAGAGCGGGGCCTTTTCCTAGAAACTAGGTTCCGGGCCCGGTGGACTGCCATGACGGCGCGCGGCAGGGAGGGATCAGAACGTCTTGCGAAACCAGGCGAACAGGTTCCGGAAGAACATGCGGAAGCGGCTGGGCCGGTCGGCCGGGGTCAGGGGCCCGCGCAGGTCCATCTGGCGCAGGATCCAGGCCTGGCGGGTGGCGATGTAGGCAGTGGGCCTGGCCGGCGACCAGCGGCGGGGGTTGGGCAGCACGGCGGCGATCAGGGCCGCCTGGCCGCGGCCGATATGTTTCGCGCTCGTCCCGAAGTAATGTCTGGACGCCGCCTCCACGCCGTAGATCCCGTCCCCGGTCTCGATGACGTTCAGGTATACGGCCAGGATGCGGCGCTTGGTCCAGAAGGTCTCCATCAGGAAGGTGAAATAGGCTTCCAGGCCCTTGCGCAGCCAGCTCCGGTCGGGCCACAGGAAGAGGTTCTTGGCGGTTTGCTGGGAGATGGTGCTGGCGCCCAGCCTGCGACGGCCCTGCATGTTCACGGCGAAGGCGTCGACGATGCTTTCCCAGTCGAAGCCGCGATGCCGGAAGAATTGCTGATCCTCGGCGGCGATGACGGCTTCCACGAGATGGGGCGATATGTCCTCCAGGGGCGTCCAGTCCTTGCTCAGCCGCACAGGCTTGCCGCCGGACCATTGTTCGGCGCAGCGGATGAGCATGAGCGGGGTCGCGGGAGGCGGAAGGACGCCGAACAGCAATGTCGCCGCCGCCGTCGACAGGAAGAAGAAAAGGGCCAGGTAGCGGATCCAATGCAGGGGTCTCTGGATGAGGCGGAAGGCCCGCCGGAAGGGATGGACGGAGCTTTTCCGGCCGGGACCGGAGGAGGTCCGGCCGGAGCCCGACGAAGAGGGGGATTTGGGTTTGGCCTTGGCGGCGAAATAGCGGGAGAGTGGC
>CBILQL010000886.1:0-1701 GCA_966238865.1 uncultured bacterium | reverse complement strand
CGTCCCGCGGCCGCGAAGACACGGGAACGGCAGGGACGATCGTCACCGTCGGCGTTGACGGATGCCGCCGGAAAGTTTCCCTTTTCGACGTGGAAGTCCCCCAGCCTCATAAGCGCCGCGTCCGGTACAAGGGCACCCATCCCCGGAAGTTCGCGGAGAAATACAAGGAGCTGGATCCGGTGCGCTACGAGGCCGATGCCCGCAAGGTCATGGAGCGCGGGCAGACGCCGGCGCGCACTCATCGCCCGATCTGCGTGGCCCCCATCCTGGACATCCTCGCCCCGCGCCCCGGCGAGATCGGCCTGGACGCGACTCTCGGCTACGGGGGCCATGCCCGCGAGTTGCTCGCCCGCATCGCGCCCGGCGGACACCTGCACGCCACCGACGTGGATCCGGTGGAAATGCCCCGCACGGTGCGGAGGCTGGGCGACCTGGGATTCACAGAAGCGCAATTCACCGCCCATGCCATGAACTTCTCCGGCATCGGCGACCTGCGGAAGAACCTGGGGCGCGGCTTCGATTTCGTGCTGGCGGACCTCGGGGTCTCGTCCATGCAGATCGACGACCCGGCGCGCGGGTTCACCTACAAGGCGGAAGGGCCCCTCGATTTGCGTCTCAATCCGGAGGCGGGCCGGCCGGCCGCTGCGCTGCTCGCGGAGGTGTCGGAACGGGACCTCGTCCTGATGCTCTACGACTTCGCCGACGAGCCCCATGCGGAAGCCGTCGCAGCGGAGCTTACGGCCCGCCGCGGCCGCATCGCCACCACCTTGGATCTGGCAGGGGCCGTGCGCCATGCCCTGCGGAGCCTGCCGGCGACGTCGCGCGAAGTGGAGACCAAGGCCTCCCTGCAGCGCACCTTCCAGGCCCTGCGCATCGCCGTCAACGACGAGTTCGGCGCCCTCGACGGCTTCCTGGCCCGGTTGCCGGACTGCCTGGCCCCGGGGGGCCGGGTCGCCATCCTGACCTTCCACTCCGGCGAGGACCGCCGGGTGAAGAAATCCTTCAAGGCCTTGGCCGCCGAAGGCATCTATTCCGCCATCGCGCCCGATCCGCTCCGCCCCCCGGCGGAGGAGCGTCGCTCCAACCCCCGCAGCGCCTGCGCCAAGCTGCGCTGGGCCGTCCGGGCGGGGGCCTGAGATGGGAGGGCGGAAGCCGAAGATGGCTGCGTCACAGGGGGCGACGGCGGATGGCGCGGTTCCCGGCGGCGAAATCGCGGCTATCATCGCCGCCATCCGGAAATTCCGGGACGCGCGGGATTGGGCGAAGTTCCACGACGCCAGGAATCTCGCCATCTGCCTCAACGTCGAGGCCGCCGAGCTGCTGGAGGTCTTCCTCTGGAAAGGACCCGAGGAAATCGACCGTGAGCGGCTCAAGGACGAGCTTGCCGATGTTTTCTATTCGGCCTTCCTGCTCGCCGACCAGCATGGATTTGACGTGGGCCGCATCGTCCGGGACAAGCTCAAGAAGAACGCAGCCAAGTATCCGGTCCGGAAGGCCAAGGGATCCCGGAAGAAGTACGACGAGCTCTGAGCCTATTTCCCGTCTGTAGTCGGCGGCGCCTGCTTCCGGCGCCGGTCAGCCGCCGTTCCCCTTCGCTGCCGCCGCCGCCTCCGCCTTCAGCTTCCTGGCCCACTTGTTCTTGGGCTCCAGTTCCAGCACCTTGCCCAGGTAACCGCGGACCGCATCCCATTCCCCGGCATC
>CBILQL010000885.1:0-1717 GCA_966238865.1 uncultured bacterium | reverse complement strand
GTGGGACATGGCGGCGTCCCTGATGGCCTTCGCCGCCACCCTGCTGGTCTGGCTTCACGTCGCCGGGGCCGGGCGGATCCCGGCCGGCTTCGCGCGCGCGGACTTCTTCGCCTACCTGGCGCTCGCGTATTGCCTGAACTTCGGCCTGTCCATGTGGCTGGAGCACCAGGTGGGACGGCGGGTGCGCCTGGGCCTCATCGCCACCGACCTGCTCAAGCCCGTGGACTTCCAATGGCTGTATTTCACCCTGTCGCTGGGACAGATGCTGCCCCAGGCCGTATTGGCCTGCGGCTTCGCGGCCGCGGCCTTCCTCCTCTTCCCCATCGCGCCCCCGGCCGGGCTCGCCGCCCAGCCCCTCCTCTGCCTGCTCTCCCTGGTCCTGGCGGCGGCCATCCAGTACGCGGTGTGCTACATCTTCGCCCTGGGATGCTTCGTCAGCCATTTCAACTACGGCGTCTACTTCCTGCGCCTCTCCTCCCACTTCGCCTTCTCGGGGATGATGGCCCCGCTGGCCGTGTTTCCGCCGGCCATGCGGACCATCGCCGAATGGCTGCCCTTCCGCCACGTCCTCCATACCCCGGCGGTCCTGCTGCTGGGATGGGAGACGGGCGGGGAGGCCCTGCGGTTGCTGGGCCAGCAGGCGGCGTGGGCCGTCGGCCTGCTGATCCTGGGACGGGCCCTGTTCGCGTGGATCCTCCACAAGCTGGCGATCCAGGGGGGATGATGCGCGGCGGGCACCGGCCGGAAACGCCGGCAACGTATTGGAAGGCCTTCAAGGCCGTGCTCATGACCAAGCTCGAGTACCGGGCCGACTTCGCCATCGGGGTGGTCACGGCCATGCTCAGCCAGCTCGCGTCCCTGTTCTTCCTGGACGTGATTCTGCGCAGCACCCCGGCCATCGGCGGCTGGAGCGGGTCCCAGGTGCTGCTCCTCTTCGGCCTCACCGCCGTGGCCCTCGGGATCAGCGAGCTGTTCTTCAACCATCTCTGGTACCTGCCCTTCTACGTCGTCACCGGCGAGCTGGACCGCCTGCTCCTGTACCCGGTGCGCAGCCTCCCCTTCTTCCTCATCACCTCCCCGGAGCTGCACGCCTTCGGCAACCTGGCCACCGGCCTCCTCCTGACGGGCTTCTCCCTCCATCAGAACCACGCGGCCTGGTGGGCCTGGCCGCTGGCCCTAGGCTGGGCCGTGTGCGGCGCCTTCATCTACACCGGGGTGCTGATCGCGAGCTCGTCGGCGAGCTTCTTCCTGGTGGGCCCGAAGAACAGCATCTCCATGCTGGTGCACCACCTGCTGCACACCTCCCGCTATCCCCACGGCATCTTCCCGGGCGCCGTGCGCATGGTCCTCCTCGTGGTCATCCCCTTCGGGGCCTTCAACTACGTGCCCGCCAAGGCGCTGTTCCAGGGCGGCGGGCTGTGGACGGCGATCCTCTGCCCGCCCCTGGCCGCCGTCGCGGTCATGGCCCTGGGCTGGAAGGCTTGGGACTACGGGATATCGCGGTACGAGGGGACGGGGAGCTGACAACCGGCCGGCGCCTCCGCCCCGGCCATTCCGTGGCGGCGAGGGGCGGATCGCGCGTCAGCGGAATTCGATCAATAGCGATCCGGCCTTCTGGTTCAGGTAGCTGAGCCGGATCCAGGCCGGGGAACGGGCCGTCGGGCTCATCCGCACCTCGTCCAGCGATCCGGTGAAGTCGTAGGCGGTGTTGCCGTTG
>CBILQL010000884.1:0-1728 GCA_966238865.1 uncultured bacterium | reverse complement strand
ATCCCCAAGGCGCTTTGCGCCTAGCTGGTTTCGGGTCCCACCCGTAGGGTGGGAAGGGGATTTTTCCCGCCGGCTCTCCTCGGCCGCTGAACGCGGCCGAGGAGCTCCCACCAATCGAAATCGTGCAACTCAGCGATTACGGAGGGAAAAATCCCGCACCGCAGGAAACGAATACTTATGGGCATAAATCCCATGGGGACCACCCCCTGAAGGGAACCTAATCCATTGGATGCCCAGCCCCGTTGCGGTTACGGGTGGTATCAAGGTTCAAAGGGCGCTACTTTTCCGGAACCGGGAGGTTGGGTGCCAACCGGGATGCAGACCATGTCCAAAACGGTATTTTCGATTCCGGGAGCCGGCGGCTTTGTACTGGCGGGCATCTGCCTGCTGGCCGGGCCGGCCTTTGCGCAGCAGCGCCTGGTGGCGCTGGACTCGGCCACGGTGGCCCAGGTGTGGTCCGGGCATCCCGTGGACTTCGCGCTCCTCGAGCAGAACGACACCCTGTACGCGGGCTATTATGCCGCCGATCCGGATCGTCAGATGACCATCGCCCGGCGCCTGCCGGGCGGCGCCTGGAGCCGCAGCGGGCTGGACAATGCGGTGGGCTGGGACAGCCACAACTACATCACCATGGCCCTGGACGGGCAGAACCGGCTCCACGTGAGCGGCAACATGCATGTCGTCCCGCTGCTCTACTACCGCGCCGCGAATCCCGGCGACATCGCCTCCCTGGCGCGCGTCCGCTCCATGGTCGGCACGCAGGAGGCCAGCGTCACCTACCCGGTGTTCATCCGGGGGCCGGCCCGGGAATTCCTCTTCATGTACCGCGACGGCGGCAGCGGGGCCGGGAACCAGATCGTCAACTCCTGGGACCCCGCGCGCCAGGCCTGGACGCGACTGCTGGACACCCCCCTGTTCGACGGGCAGGGGGCGCGCAACGCCTATCTCGGCAGCCCGTCGGCGGGGCCCGTGGCCGGGCCCGACGGCTTCTACCATCTTTTCTGGTTCTGGCGCTCCACCCCCGACGCGTCCACCACCCACTACGTGGGCTACATCCGCAGCCGCGACCTGAAGAAGTGGCAGACCGCCCAGGGCGCCGACGTGACCCTGCCGGTGCGCTTCTCCACGTCCGGCGTGACCGTGGATCCAGTCCCCGAGAAGGCAGGCCTCATCAACCGCGGCCAGATCGGCTTCGACGCCCAGGGCCGCCCGATCATCACCTACCACAAGTTCGACGCCTCGGCCCAGGGCTACACCCAGCTCTACAACGCCCGCCTCGAGAACGGGACCTGGCGCGTCTACAAGTCCACCGACTGGACCTATCGCTGGAACTTCGGAGGCCAGGGAAGCCTGATCCTGGAAATCGAGTTCGGCCCCGTCACCCTCAACCCGGACGGCACCCTGACCCAATGGTACAAGCACTCCCGCCACGGCCGGGGCGTGCTGGTCCTCAATCCCGCCGACCAGCACGCCGACGAGGTGCGTCCCGACGCCTATTGGCCCGCGGGCCTGGAAACCCCGCGCCGCCCGGGCATGGAAGTCCATTGGCTGGAAGCCCGCTCCGGCGCCGATCCCGCCATCGTGCATGCCCTCCGCTGGGAAACCATGCCCACCAACCAGGACCAGCCCCGCAGCCCCATCCCCGCCCCCACGTCTCTGCAATGGTACCGCCTGCGCGATCCCAATGCGGCCCCGACGGCGGCAAGGCGCGAATCCCTCCAGTCCGAA
>CBILQL010000883.1:0-1740 GCA_966238865.1 uncultured bacterium | reverse complement strand
CGCCTTGGGCAGGGAAGGCACGCCCTCGTACCCGATCCTGGCGAGCAGCACGTCCTTCTTGTCCAGCAGCAGGTAATTGATGCCGACCACCATGGCCACGCTCAGGAGCCGAATGGTCCAGGTCATCGCCCGGCTCCGGCTCCGGGCCTTCTGGCGGGTCTGTTGGACGACGGCGGGAGCGACGACGCCGGCGAGCTTCCCCCTCATCCTGCTCAACACGGCTTCGCGCCCCGGATCCTTCTTCAGGAGGGAGAGGTCGTATTCCTTGTTTCTGTCTGCCATTTGAGATTTTTCCGTTCCGCCCGGTACGCCCGGTCGTGCCTGTGTCGGGTGATACCATTGTAAGGGCGCCTTTCCCGCCATTCCAGCTTTGCGGCCCATGGAACTTGAGGAACTTCGTGAAGTTTCAGGTAAGATTTTCGTGAGGAATTTTTACGGGACAGCAGAAGCTGAAATCGGCATCCGGAAGTCGGGAGGAAAGCTCCCGCGGGAGGAAATCTCTAGCTGAAGGGGCTAGATATAGTGGCGGCGGAGCAGCGGGACTTTGCGGGCGTTCTGGTTGTATTGCCAGCAAATCTTGCGGGATAGGCGCTGCGGTTCATACCTGTCCTCGGATCCATCGTCTCCGGATGCGACAGGAGGGGCCTCGGGGGCGGGCTTCTTCGGGGAAGGACGCCCGCGCAGCTTCTCCCGGAGCAGCTGGATGATGGCTTCGTCGCGCCCCTCGTCGCGCCCGGGGCGGGCGGCGTCGGACGGTTCCACATCGCTGACCAGGGGCCGCTCGGAGGAAACCGCGCCGGGGTGGTGGAGCTCGTAGCGCATACTATCAATTTAACACGTCCGGAGACGCAGGCAAGCCCATCTGCGGGCTCAGGGCATCCCGTATTGGAGGAGTTTTCGAAAACAGCGATGCTTCAGGTTTTCGCAAGCTCCACGACAATCCGGAATTCCTCGGCGGTTACCGGCTGGATGGACCAGCGGATGCCCCGCTTGGTGACCAGCATGTCGCCCAACCCGGGGGTCGCCTTGAGGGTGGCGAGGGGGATCACCTGCATGAAGGCGGCCTTGAACTTCACGGGGATCATCACCCAGGGGTTGGCGTCGGGCTTGGCCTTGGGGTCGTGGTATTTGGACTTGGGATCCAGGGCGGTGGGATCCGGGACGGCGGGTCCGGCTATCTCCGCCACGCCGGCGACGCCGATGACGTCGCTGCTGGAGTGGTAGAACAGGACCTGATCGCCGACCGACATGTTGTCGCGCATCTCGTTGCGCGACCGGTAATTCCGCACGCCGTCCCAGTACTCGGTCTGCTTCGGGCGTTTTTTCAGGTCTTCGATGCCGAACACCTCGGGCTCGGTTTTCATCAGCCAGTATTTCCTCGCCATTCCGCGATAATAGAAAAATTGCCGGGCCGCAAGGATGTATTTTAGAATGCGGAAAGGGACCCATGGCCAAGCGCGACTCCAGTCATCCGCCCGTGACGCCGGCCGGCTCCCCGGCTTCTCCCGGCGCGCGCTTCCGGGCCGCCCTGCGGGAGGAGAAACCGCTCCAGCTTCCCGGTGTCATCAACGCCTACGTGGCCATGCTGGCGAAACGCTGCGGGTACCGGGCGCTGAGGGGCAGCCTCGCCACCGGTGCCAACTTCGTGGTGATCCCGGAGAACCCTCCCGGCGACGACTGGCGGGAGGCGATGTGCGCGGTGCTGCAGGGCGGCCGCCGGATCGGCAGGCGCGCCAACAT
>CBILQL010000882.1:0-1749 GCA_966238865.1 uncultured bacterium | reverse complement strand
TGGCCGTGGAAGCCCTCCCCGCCTTGCCGAGCACGTTGGCCACCTCGGGAAATGTCGCCAATACCCGATCCTGCACCTGGAGTACGCGCTTCGCTTCCGCATTGGAGACATCCGGAAGCAAGGTGGGCATGAGCAGGATGGAGCCCTCATCCAGGGGCGGCATGAATTCGCGGCCGATGCTGAGCACCATGGGTATGCCGATGACAACAAGGCCAATTGCAAAACCAACCGTGGCCTTTTTCCAGCGGAAAGCCCAGGAGAGGACAGGGCGGTACATCCGGACAAAGAACCGGGTCGCGGGAATGCTCTCCTCTTTGCGGAGTTTTCCCTTGACCAGGTAAGCCATCAAAGCCGGCACCACGGTCAAGGAAACCACGATGGCTCCGATCATGACGAAGGTCTTGGTCAGGGCCATGGGTCCGAAAAGCTTCCGCTCCTGACCGGTCAGGAAGAGGATGGGCGCGAAGGATACGATAAGGACGAGGAGCGGGAAGACCACGGCCCTCGCAAGACTCCGGGAGGAGCTTTCGATGCGGCGGATGCGTTCACGGTCATCGAGTCGGGCCGCTTCACTACCGGCCCCCGGCTGTCCCTCGGAAAGTTTCCGATAAGCTCCCTCCACCAGCACGATTCCGGAATCCACAAGATCGCCGATGGCCAGGGCGATTCCCCCCAGGGACATGATGTTGGAGGTAACCCCCAAATGTTTCATCAGGATGAAGCCGATGAGCACCGACAAAGGGATGGTCAGGATGACCACCAGGGCGCTGCGGAAATGGAACAGGAAGACCAGCATGACGAGGGAGACGACTATGATCTCCTCGATCAGAGACTCCCTGAGTGTTTCGATGGACGCCATGATGAGGTCGCTGCGATCATAGGCGGTCTTGAAGCGCACGCCCTTGGGCAGGCCCTTCTCCACCTCCTGCATCCGCACCTTCACACGCTCGATGACGTCCTTGGCATTCTCCCCATATCGCATCACCACGATGCCGCCGGCCACCTCTCCCCGGCCGTTCTCCTCCGTGATGCCCAGGCGGATATCCCCCGCCTCCCGGACCGAGGCCACATCCCGGATCCGGATGGGCGCGTCCCCATGGCCCGCCACGGCGATATCCTGGATATCCTGGATGGACTTCACATACCCCTGACCGCGGACCACGTAGCTCATGCCCTGGACCTGGTAGCTGGCGCCGCCGGCGGCACCATTGTTGGCCTTGAGCGCTCCCATCACCTGGTCCAAAGTGACCCGATGGTAGGCAAGTCGGCGGGGATCCACGGCCACCTGGTATTGCTTCTCGAAGCCGCCGAAGGAGGCCACCTCGCTCACGCCCTCCACGGTCTGAAGCCCGAACTTCACGTACCAGTCCTGCAATGCCCGCAACTCCCCCAGGTCGTATCCGGGCCCATCCAGGGTGTACCAGAACACGTGGCCGACGCCGGTTCCGTCGGGCCCCAGGCTGGGGATGACGCCATCCGGCAAGCCTTTCTGGGCATAGGCCAGCCGCTCCATCACCCGCGTGCGCGCCCAGTAGGTCTCCACATCGTCCTGGAAGACGATGAAGATGAAGCTCATGCCGAACATGGAGACGGCCCGGATTGACTTCACCTTGGGGATGCCCTGGAGGTTGGTGACCAGGGGGAAGGTGACCTGGTCTTCCATGATTTGGGGGCTACGCCCCATCCATTCGGTGAAGACGATGACCTGGTTCTCCGAGAGGTCCGGAATGGCGTCCACCGGGGTGTTCT
>CBILQL010000881.1:0-1761 GCA_966238865.1 uncultured bacterium | reverse complement strand
GCGCGCCGCGCGCGCGGCCTGGAAGGAGGCCCTGGCATCCGGGGAAACCCACGGGTTCCGCAACGCCCAGGTGACGGTGCTTGCGCCCACCGGGACCATCGGCCTGCTCATGGACTGCGACACCACCGGCATCGAGCCGGATTTCTCCCTGGTGAAGTTCAAGAAGCTCTCGGGGGGCGGCTACCTGAAGATCGTGAACCGTTCCGTGCCCGCCGCCCTGGAGCGACTGGGCTATGGTCCCGAGGCCGCGGCCGCCATCGTCGCCTATTGCCTGGGCACGGGCACCCTGGAAGGCGCGCCGCACGTGAATCCCGGTACCCTGTCCCGGAAAGGATTCCCGCCCGAAAAGATCGCCGCTGCGAACCGGGCCCTGGGGGCCGTCCTCTCCCTGTCGGACGCCTTCTCCCCATCCCTGCTGGGAGCGGAGTTCCTGCGCTCCCTGGGCCTCCCCGAGGCGGCCCTGGCCGGAGGGGGCGCTGCCATCCTCGCGGCCCTGGGTTTCTCGCCGGAGCAGATCGAGGCCGCCGATCTCGCGGTATGCGGCGCCCAGACCCTGGAGGGCGCGCCCCATCTCGACCCGGCCCATCTCGCCGTCTTCGATTGCGCCAACCGCTGCGGCCGCGGGACACGGAGCATCGCGCCGGAAGCCCACCTGGACGTCATGGCCGCCGCCCAGCCCTTCCTGAGCGGGGCCATCTCCAAGACCGTGAACCTCCCCGCGGACGCCACCGTCGCGGATATCCAGGGGCTGTACCGCAAGGCCTGGGGCCTCATGCTCAAGGCCGTGGCCGTGTACCGCGACTGCAGCAAGCTGTCCCAACCCCTGAGCGCCAAGCGGTCCGTCTCCCCCGCGAAACCGGCGGCTGAGCCGGCTGCGACGACTATGCCGGCCGCGTTGGCGCAGACGGCCACGGTAGTGTCGGCAGCGACGGCGGCGAAGATCGCACTGCCCTCCCGTCGGCGCCTCCCGGCACGGCGGGAAGGCTTTGTCCAGGAGGTGGTGGTCTCCGGGCACAAGCTGTTCCTGCGCACGGGGGAATATCCCGACGGCACCCTGGGGGAAATCTTCATCGACATGTACAAGGAAGGCGCCGCCTACCGGGGCATCCTCAACTGCTTCGCGGTGCTGGCTTCCAAGGCCCTGCAATACGGCGTCCCCCTGGAAGAGCTGGTGGACACCTTCACCTTCACGCGCTTCGAGCCGGCCGGCCCGGTGGACGGCCACGAGAACATCCGCAATTGCACGTCCATCCTCGACCTCATCTTCCGCATCCTGGGGCTCAGCTATCTGGGCAAGACCGATTTCGTGCACGTGAAGCCGGTGGCCAGGCCCGCCGAGGAGCCGGTTGCCGGCCTCAACGGCTGTGCCGGCGTCTCCGCCCCAAAGGGACTGGGCATCGGAAAGGCGGACGGATCCAAGCGGGGGGCCGAGGGGCGGGCCGATTCCGGCGCGCTGGTTTACGCCGCGCCGACGTCCGGCGCGGCGACGGCGCTCCTGGAACAGGCATTCGACGCGCGCAAGGCGGGCTATGCCGGCGAGAGCTGTTCCTCTTGCGGATCGGTGCGCGTGCGCCGGAACGGTACTTGCGTGGTTTGCGACGATTGCGGGACGACCAGCGGATGCTCCTGACCCATGCCGCGGATGCACGGCCCGCGCCAATTCGGCAGGCCGAATGCCAGGATGGCAATGACAGCGGCTTTGGGCGACGGATTCCATCGAATTCGGGCGAAATCGGCTGCTCGGAAATGGCGCGGTTATTG
>CBILQL010000880.1:0-1762 GCA_966238865.1 uncultured bacterium | reverse complement strand
GATTCCCGTCTCGGTCAGCAGCTTGGCGAAGCCCTGGAAATGACCCGGGTCCGCCGCGGGCAGCTTGTCGAAACCTTCCAGCACGAGGGCCAGGCTGCCGCAGGTCTTGACCGCCTCGGCCAGGCGTTCCTGCTCCCGCGACACGTTGATGCGGACGGTGTTGGAGAAGGCCTTGGCTCCGGTCTCGGATTGGGTGGCCCGCAGGGTGAAGGTGAAGGCGCCTTCCTTTTCCGGGACGAAGTCCTTGAGATTCTCCTCGAGGCCGACTTCCGTGGACGCGCCGGCGGCGTCCTGCATCAGCCAGCTGAACTCGTTCGCATGCCGGACCGATGACTCGATGGTGATGGGCTCGCCCAGGCGCGCTTCTCCGCCGCCCGACGCGAGCTTGATTTCCGCCTGCGGCTCGTTGTACACCGCGACCCGGACCTCCGGGCTCGACACGCCCCGCTTGACGTATTGGAACACGATCTCCTTCCGGAAGTCGTTCCCCAGCAAGGCCCGGGTCCCGGAAGGCGTGAAGACGAAGTTGTCCGCCCCCTGGGTGGTGACGCCGTTGGCGGCGGTGCCGTTCGTCAGGGTGCCGTTGTTCGGGACATGGGCGAAGGCGTAGGGGGTCTGGTCCGCGACGTTGTAGCGCAGGGAGCCCGTCAGGGGGTTGGGCTGCAGGGAGAGGGTGACCTCCTCCGGGGCCTGCTCGGCCTCGGCGACCTGGAAGACCACGGGCGGGTGGACGGAGTAGGAGACATAGGGCAGGTAGAAGTCGGCCACCACCATGCCGTCCGGGAACAGCGACGAGGTCTTCGCGTACACGAGGTCCGGATCGTCCGGGAACTGGCCCGGATTGCGATGGTAGGCCACGAGGAAGGTGCCGCCCGGGGTGACGCCGGCCTTGTGCTGGATGCCGGGATGCCGGGCCGCGAATACCGAGAAGAGGTTGGCCTGCTTGAGATCCGCGAGCAGGGTCTTCAGCATGTCCCGCAGCTTGATGAAGCCGCCCAGGGCGCAGAGGCAGGAGAAATTCTTCGCCCGATCCAGCATTTCCTTGAGGAAGGGATCCTCCACCACCGCCACGTCCTTGGCGGGGGGAACCTGCATGCCGTCCTTGTCCAGGCGGCCGTAATACAGGTTGATCAGGGCTACCTGGTTGGCCCGGTTCCCGGCCTGGGATTTGATCTCGTTGACGAAGGTGTTCTTGTCCGCCTCCGGCATGTTGAGCAGGAGCAGGACCACGGTGTCGGCCAGGTCCTCCCCCATGTCCGGCATGGCCTGCGCGATGGCGTCCACCCGGTAATGCTGGGCCTCGCCCACGTACGCCTTGATCTTCTGGAAGGGCCGTCGGGCCGCCAGTTCCTTCTCGATCAGCGCCAGCAGCTTGTCGAGCAGGGTCTCCAGGGCCTTCCCGTGGGCGGTCATCGCGTCCACGTCCAGGGTCAGCGGGTTCTCGGCCTCCAGCAGGACCAGCAGCTCGGAGATTTCGTCCAGGATCTGGAGCGCGTAATGGGTGACAGTCTCCTGCTCCAATGCGGGAGCGACAGTATGCGGGGCCGGGATGCGGATGAGGCTGTAATCCCCGTCCTGCTGGTACTCGAGGTACTGCTTGACGAGGGTGTTCTCCTCCTGGGTTCCGAGGATGGCGGTCATGACCTGGGCCTTGCGCGAGACGGTCTCCATGGATTTCGCCGTCGACTTCGCCGTGGATTTCTCCGCCGACTTGGCCGCCGGCTTGTCGCCGCGAACGGCCCCGGTCGTGACGACGGTGAGC
>CBILQL010000879.1:0-1764 GCA_966238865.1 uncultured bacterium | reverse complement strand
CGTACTCGGCCAACACCACCTGGCAGGACATCAAGTCCACGACCTATACCCTGGCCGATGCCAACGGCAACAACCAGATCGACGTCGGCGAGACCGTGACCTTCGCCGTCACCATGCACAAGAACGCCTGGGGCGTCCATGACTACGATGCCTTGAAGGTGTGGATCGACCAGAGCCCGACCAGCGCGCCGTATCTGTTCACCTACACCGGCAAGTGGGATTTCGACGTCGATGACAGCAACATGGGCTCCGATCGCTGGTGGAACCCCGCCACGGGCCGCTGGGAGGATGTCTCCTACAAGCCCTGGACCGGCGGCGACAAGACCTTCACCTTCAGCTATACCTTCTCCAACGCCGGGATCTACGACCTGACCGCGAGCGTGATGTGCAGCGCCGACCTCTCCGACCTGGTCGGCTATCCGGACGGTGTTCCGACTTCCTCGGATTGGAACGCCTGGTCCCCGACCGTCCACGGCCCGGGCGGCTCCCAGGTCTACCAGGGTGAGACCGAGAAGTACAAGCTCCAGGTGTACGCCGCCGTCCCCGAGCCGGGCACCCTGGCCCTCCTGGGACTGGGCCTCGCCGGCCTGGCGCTGTACCGCCGTCAGCGCAAGGCCTGAGCGCCCGCGCGACCGGAACGCGTATCGAACGAATAAGAAGCCCCGCGCAAGCGGGGCTTCTGCTATTAAGGCCTTTTTTTGGGGGGGCTTGTCAGTCCGGATCGGGAGCGAACAGGGGGAGCAGCCGCTGCTCCAGGTTCCGCTCCCAGTTGTAGTTCTCGGCGATGAACTTCGCCGCCGCGGCGCCCATGCGCCGGACCAGGGCGGGTTCGGCGAGCAGGCGTTCCACGTAGCCCCCGAACTCCTCGGGCTTGTCCGCGGAGAAGAGCTCCTCGCCGTGCCGGGCATGGATGCCCCCCAGCGCCGCCGGGTTGACCACCACGGCCTTGCCGCAGGCCATCGCCTCCAGGACTTTGTTCTGCATGCCCCGGGCGATGCGCAGCGGCGCCACAACCAGGTGGGCGCGGGCCTGTTCCTCGCGCATGTCCTTGACGTAGCCGGTGACCTCCACGCCTTCGATGCGGGCCAGGGCCCGCACCTTGAGCGACGGATTGCTGCCGGCGATCACGAAGCGGGCGTGCGGAAACCTGGCGCGCACGGCGGGAAAGACCTCCTTGGCGAACCAGGCCACCCCTTCCACGTTGGGGAAGTAGTCCATGGCCCCCGTGAAGAGGATCCGCCCCTCCTCCCAGGGCTTGTCCTGGGGCTTGAAGAACTCCAGGTCCACGCCGTTCCCGAGGGTTTCCAGGCGGCCGGCCCCGCCGAGCCGGCGGTAGAGTTCGAGCTCCGAGGAGGTGATGAAGATGCTGGCGCGGGCCGCGAGGCTGGCGGCCTTCTCGAAGGCGAGGAGCCGGCGGGCCTCGAGGCGGTAGAACCAGGCGGAATGGAACGGCAGCCGGTCGGCGTAGTTGTCCCACTTGTGGGAGTCCACGTCGCAGAAATCGATCACGGTGCGCGCCATCAGCTTCCGCGGGACGTACTGGATCATCTGCCCCGAGAAGACGAAGATCCGCCGGTAGTCGTGCTCGGAGAGCAGGGCGGCGATCCTGCGCCGCATCGGCAGGTTGCTGTACAGGGAGACGCTGGCGGCCTGTCCCCGGAACTGGCCGGCCAGGAGCCGGAGCGGCTGGCCCCAGGGGGTGCGCCGGAAGGCGTGCACGCTGCGGCAGATGCGCTCCAATTCGCGGACGTGCTCCTGCTCGCG
>CBILQL010000878.1:0-1769 GCA_966238865.1 uncultured bacterium | reverse complement strand
ACACCGTCGGCGCCCGCCATGGACATCGCAGGCGGCCCCAAGGGACCGAAGGACCCCGCGGGTAACGGAGGGAATCCCGCCCCGAAGGCCGGCCCCGCCGGCGAGGGGACTTCCGTCGCCGCACTGACCGCGCTTCCCGAGGCGGAGATCCCCCAGCCCGCGCGCCTGCCGGAGCGCTACCACGCCCTGGTCGCCAGCAAGCGCGACCGCACGTTGTTCGTCTACGAGCGCCGGGGCAGGGGAGAGTGGCGCAAGGTCGCCTCCTTCCCGATGGTCTACGGCCGCTGGGCCGGCGACAAGGCCGACGCCGGCGACCGCCGGACGCCGGAGGGCCGCTACTGGATCACCTCCATGCGTTCCGGGCCCTCCCAGGGTCCGCTGTACGGCTCCCTGGTCTTCACCCTCAACTATCCCACCCCCCAGGACATCGCCGACGGCAAGAGCGGCGAGGGCATCTGGATCCACGGCACCGAGGCCGGCAAGGCCCCGTCCTACACCCGCGGCTGCCTCTCCATCTCCAACGACGACATGATGAAGCTGGCCGACTACGCCGACGTGGGCACCCCGGTGGCCATCCTCCCGGACAGCGTGGGGCCGGACCCGGCGAAGCAGCTCGACGAGATCGGCATGGAGCGGGAATACCCGGCGCTGATCGCCGCCCACGGCACCGCGGACGGACGGCCCGCCACCGAGCCCGAGAAGCGGAAGACGGCGCTGGCCGAGGCGCGGGCCTTCCTGGCGAAGGAGGCCCGCGAGCATCCCGGCGGGCCGGCCCTGGCCGACGCCGACAAGGAGGCCGTGCTGGCGCGGCTCGAGAAATGGCGCGGGGACTGGTCCCGGCGCGACACCGCCGCCTACGAGGGGAACTACGCCCCCGGCTTCAAGGACCGCATGGGCCGCAGCCGCGAGGACTTCCTGGAGCGCAAGCGCCGCATCTTCGCCGTCAAGCGGCGCATCGCCATGGAGATGCTGAAGCCGGAGATCACCGTGGAAGGCAACGGCCGCGTGAGCGTGACCTTCCGGCAGGAATACGAGGCGGAGGGCGCCGAGCCCGGCGAGGGCGTGCAGAGGAGCTCCGGTCCCAAGACCGTGTGGCTCGAGCAGGGCCCCGACGGATGGTTCATCGTCAAGGAATGATCCGCCCCGTGGGGCGGCCGGTTTTCCGGAGGAGAGGGACATGGAACAGCGGGACAATCGCAACGAGCGGGAAGAGACCTGGAAAGCCGCCCCTTCCTCCGCGCCGGACGCTCCGCCTGACGCCGCCCAGATGGGCGCCGGCGGGGAATCGGCGGTGGAGATGGCCGGCATCATGGCCGAGCAGATCCGCATGCGCGCCGATCTGGAGCGCCTCCTCAAGGAGAACGACGAGCTCCGCCGCGGCCAGGACCGCGTGCTGCGCCTCATCTCCGAGAACGCCCCCGGCCGCGACAAGCGCGAGCTGAAGGAGGCCGTGAAGGCCGTGCTCACCTCCCTCACCCCCGACGACGGCCCGGCGCCCACCGCCGTGGTCGGCCCCATCCCGAGCCTGGACGAGCTCAAGGTGGTCGAGGAGCGCATGACCGCCCTCTCCGGCACCCTCGAGACCATGGACGCCAGGCTGGGCGAGGCCGCGGCCCAGGCCCAGGGCTTCGCCAAGCAGGTGGGCGCCATCGCCCAGGACCAGCGCGAGCTGGCCTCGATCAAGGGGAAGCTGGACCAGATCAACGCCCAGCGCTCCTGGATCGACGGCAAGATCCTGTGTTTTGGCCAGGTCACGCCGCAGGCGGCGC
>CBILQL010000877.1:0-1779 GCA_966238865.1 uncultured bacterium | reverse complement strand
GAATCCCCCGCGAGGAGGCCATCAGCCTGATCATCAACGGCTTCTGCAAGGAGGTGTTCCAGCAGCTCCCGATGGAGTTCGCCGTGGAGGCGCAGAAGCTGCTGGCGATGAAGCTGGAGAACAGCGTGGGATAGGGCGGCCGGGTCGCCCGCAGGGCGGGCCGCCGCCGCTTCCCCGACATCAGGACATCACAACCCAATGACCACCGGAACCGCAATGCTCGAAGTCAGGAACCTGGAAGCCGCCGTCCTCGGAGAGGGAGGCGGTCCCGAGACGCCCATCCTCAAGGGAGTGAACCTCACCGTGAAGCCGGGCGAGGTGCATGCCATCATGGGGCCCAACGGCTCCGGCAAGAGCACGCTGTCCAAGATCATCTCCGGCCATCCGGAATACGGGGTGACCGGGGGCGGGATCCGCTTCAACGGCGAGGACATCCTCGCCCTCGCGCCCGACGAGCGGGCCCGCAAGGGCATCTTCATGGGCTTCCAGTACCCGGTCGAGATCCCCGGGGTCAACAACGCCGAGTTCCTGCGCCTGGCCTACAACACGCGGCGTAAGGAGAAGGGCCTGGAGGAGGCCGATCCCCTGGACTTCGAGGAGATCCTGGACGCCAGGATGAAGGCCCTGGACATGGACGCGAAGTTCAAGGATCGGGCCATCAACGAGGGATACAGCGGCGGCGAGAAGAAGCGCAACGAGATCCTGCAGATGGCCGTCCTGGACCCGGCCCTGGCCATCCTGGACGAGACCGATTCGGGCCTCGACGTGGACGCCCTCAAGATCGTCTCCGGGGGCATCAACCGCCTCCGCGGCCCGGAGAAGGCCATCGTCCTCATCACCCATTACCAGCGCCTGCTGGACTACGTCCAGCCGGACTTCGTGCACGTGCTCGCCGACGGCCGCATCGTCCGGAGCGGCGGCAAGGACCTGGCCCTCGAGGTGGAGAAGCAGGGCTACGATTGGCTGCGGTGAGACCATGAGCGAATCCCCGAACACGGCCGCCGCCGATACCCGCCACATGCGGGAGGAACCCCGTCCGGCCTGGCCCGAGGCCCTGGAGGACGCCGCGCGGCGCTTCATCGCCGCGGGACCGGCCGCCCTCCGGGAATACCGCGAGGCGGCCCTCGCCTCCCTGCGCCGGCACGGGCTGCCCCGGGCCGGATCGGAGGAGTTCACCTTCGTGCGCATGGGCGATTTCCTGCCCCAGCTCTCGGCCGTCCCCGGCGCCGGGGACGGCGCGGCCGCGGAGGCGGGGGCCACCGCCAGGGTCCACCCGGCGCAGGCGACGGCCATCATGCCCACCCCGGACCTGGTCAAGGGGCTGATCTTCCCGGAATGCCGGGACAGCTACGCGGTGCTCCTCGACGGCGAATACTCGCCCGTCCTGTCCAAGCCCGGCGCCGGGTACCACGTGGGTTACCTGGATGAGGAAGCCTCCCCCGCCTGCGGGCCCGCCCTGCTCGCCGCCCTCGGCCGCGAAACGGACGCCGCCGCCTCCCTGGCCGCCCTCTTCGCGCCCCAGCCGCTGCTGATCCGCGTCGACCCCGGGGCCGCGCCTAAGGCTCCCCTGCAGATCCTGCACCTCCGCACCGCGCCCGCCTTCCATCGCCGGGACGCCTGGCTGGCGGTGTCCGCGGGCCGGCTCTCGGAAAGCCGGCTGATCGTCCGCCATGCCGAGGCCCTGGACGGCCGGACCGCCGCGGCCGCGGCGGGTTCCCTCTCCACCATCGCCGCCACCGTGCTCGTGGAGGAAGGCGCCTCGGTGAAATGGCTGGAAGC
>CBILQL010000876.1:0-1779 GCA_966238865.1 uncultured bacterium | reverse complement strand
GGGCATTTCCTCATGCTGGGGGGCATGCTGAACCTCATCCTCGCCGACTTCCCGGCGGGCGGCCGGGTCGCCTTCGATTTCCTGGATCGACGCGGCTGGTACCTGTCCCTGACCTTCGCCGCCGTCGCGTACAACCTGGGGATCTGGGTGGACAAGGTCTGCTTCTGGTTCTCCCCGCACCTGGGACAGAACATCATCGGCCCCCTCCGCTCCTCGCTCGTCTACGACATCCCCATCTTCCTGTCCTACATCGCCACCCTGCCCGGCATGGCGGTGTTCCTGATGCGCATGGAAACCGACTTCGCGGAGAAGCACCGCAACTACTACGGCGCCATCGAGGGCGGCGCCACCCTCGCCCGGATCGGCGAGGCCAAGGACGAGATGGTGGACACCATCCGCCAGGGCCTCCTCGAGATCGGGAAGATCCAGGGTCTCGGGGTCCTCTTCGCCATGATCTGGGGTCCGGCCATGCTGCAATGGCTGGGTATCTCCACCCTCTACCTGCACCTCCTCTACATCGACGTGGTCGCGGCGGGGCTGCAGGTGGTCTTTTTGGGAGTGTGCAACGTCCTGTTCTACCTGGACAAGCGCAAGGCCGTGCTCGGACTGTCCTGCCTGCTGCTGGCCTCGAACCTGCTGTTCACCTTGGCCAGCGTGGAGCTGGGGGCGGAGTTCTACGGGTACGGGTTCGCGGCGGCGCTGCTGCTCTCAGTGCTCGCGGGTCTCTGGTCGCTGGATCGCAACCTGCACGACTTGGAGTTCCGGACTTTTATGGGGCGGAGGTGAAGGCGGGGGAGGGGGACCCGTCGAATGCGAAGATCCGGCTGAAGAACCGAAATCGGTCATTTTCAGCCGGACGCTTCGGTCATTTTGGGCCGGATTTGGCACGTGCGAATTGCCGCGCAGCCTTCCCAGGCCATTTGGGAACCCGCAATGCGAACGCATGCCCGCGGGTTCCTGGCTGGGTCCTTGTTGTAGGATCGTGCTGGCTCTTCGCATTTTTTTGAGGGGGTCTTGATTTATGCTACTTTCCTTTTCGGACCTGATTCTTTTGGGTTGGATGCGATAAGCTTAGCCAATTCTCCCTTTGACACATCCAGTTCGATTAGGGAACGAATCAATAAATCCAGGGAGACGGAAGGATCAGCCGCTTCCATTTTGGCCACCCGACTTTGACTGGATTTTATTCTCTTTGCCATTTGAATTTGAGTCAGGTTCCTTGCCCGCCTTGTTCTTTCTAAGGAGTGGGCCAAGGCCAGCTTCAACTCAATGAATTCCATTTCCTTGGGGCTAAGATCCAAGAAATCCTCGGCACTTCCCACCTTCCATCCAGCTGCTTCCAGTTTTTTCTTTTTCTTGGTTTCCATTTTTCCCTCATCCGGAAATTTCGTCGTAATTTCTGAACCTCTTTTTGCAGATCTCAAGGATGGCCTTTGGCGCCTCTTGTGTCTTCTTCGAGAAGACTTCTCCAATTATGACGGCATCTTCGTCCAGCCGGTAAATAATTCTCCAAGTCGATTCACGGTCATTAATTCTCAATTCTTGGCATCGTGCCCCGATACTGGGCATCGGCCTGGATTGAGGCATGCTGAGCTTCATTCCTTTTTGCAGTTTTCGGAGAAGAAAGCCCACCTCTATCCGGGCTTCCATAGAAAAAGGCGGTGACTTGACCTCCCCAGAAAGCCAAACTATGGGCTTATCGAAGGGACTCATAACCTATAGTATATGTCATATCCGACATATTGTCAAGCTTCAAAAGCCTTCCAAGATTGTCTTTAC
>CBILQL010000875.1:0-1789 GCA_966238865.1 uncultured bacterium | reverse complement strand
GGAGGCGTCGCCGTGTCGGGCAACAACGCCCAGGTGCCGTCGAAATAATCGAGCCCGTGCAGGTCCGAGGGGAAATGGGCCGGCACCCAGTCGAGGATGACCCCGAGCCCGGCCTGGTGGCACTTGTCCACGAAGGCCTTGAATTCCGCGGGGATGCCGAAGCGCTTGGTGGGCGCATAATAGCCTATCACCTGGTAGCCCCAGCTCTCGTCCAGGGGATGCTCCATGATCGGCAGCAGCTCCAGGTGGGTGTAGCCCATGCCCTTGGCGTAGGGGATGACCCGATCCGCCAGCTCGCCGTAGCTCAGGAAGCCGCTCTCCCGCTCGCCGGATTTCTGCCAGGAGCCCAGGTGCACCTCGTAGACGGAGAGGGGCTGGTTCTCCTTCTGGGCATGCGGCCGCTCGGCGGCCCATTCGTGATCGCCCCAGGCGTACGGCGTCGGGTCGGCGACGATGGCGGCGGTCTTCGGCCGCAGCTCGGCCTCCTTGGCGTAGGGGTCCATCTTCTCCACCTTGGTGCCGCCGGCGGTATGGATCAGGAACTTGTAGAGGGTGCCGGCGTCGAGCCCCGGAACGAAGATCTCCCAGACGCCCGTGAAGGAGAGCCGCCGCAGCATGTGGCTGCGCCCGTTCCACATGTTGAATTCGCCGATCACGGCCACGCCCTTGGCGTTCGGGGCCCAGACGGCGAAGTGCACGCCCTTCACGCCGTGATGGGTGATGGGATTGGCTCCCAGCTTGCGCCAGATCTGGTAATGGGTGCCCTTGCCGAAGAGGAAAAGGTCGTAATCGCTCAGGACCGGGAGGAAGGCGTAGGGGTCGTCGTATTCGTGGGTCTCGCCGCTCAGGTAAGTGGCGCGTATGCGGTAGGGGAAGAATTCCAGCCGCTCCGGAAACACGGCTTCGAAGCATACGGACCCCGAGGCGTTCTCGGCCTCCTGGGACTGTCCGTCTTCCCAGAGGATTTCCACCTTGCGGATTTGCGGATTGAAGACGCGGATGATTCCCACGGTCTGGCGGTCGCGGATGACGTGGTGGTACCCGAGCTTATTGAAGGGATCGGCGCATTCCAGGTTCTCGAGCTCGCCGATTTCCTGGGAGGGGAGCAGGCATTTGTTCATGTCTTCCGTAAATTAACATCCGCGAGGGGCCTTCGAAAGATGGGCGAGGGGGAAAGCGGCGCGTTACCTGAGGGCCGAGTGCCCCGGAATGCGCAAGGAGGCGGAAACCGCCCCTGCCGGTGTCCGCAGGGACCCTGTTCGGAACTGGTGCCATGCAGGAGGGAGCCCTGAGGCCGCAATTGCGGCCGAAGGGAGGGATGAAAAACCCCGCGGCGTTTCGCCGCGGCGTTTTTCGGCTCATAAAAGCAGAAGCTCCCCCCTTACGGGGGGAGCTTCTGGCGGAATGGACGGGACTTGAACCCGCAACCCCTAGCGTGACAGGCTAGTACTCTAACCAATTGAGCTACCACTCCAAAAACCCAGGCTTGATGCCGAGATGGCCAGCTGGTGGGCGTTGAGGGACTTGAACCCCCGACCCTCTGCGTGTAAAGCAGATGCTCTAAACCAACTGAGCTAAACGCCCTGAATCCGCTACTTCCCTTCCTCGTCTCCCTTCAGCATGAGGCTGACGGGTATCACCACCACGAAAGCGATGAACAGGATGAAAGGCGCGACGTTCAAGGCCGTCTTGTTGTCGGCCGGCCCCCGGCTCAACAGGAAAAAGCCCAAGAGCAGGAGCAGCGCTCCAACCAGGATTCCCAGGTAGTTCTTCTTGCCGAAGAAGTTCT
>CBILQL010000874.1:0-1790 GCA_966238865.1 uncultured bacterium | reverse complement strand
GCGCTCACCAAGGGCTACGCCGTCGGCAGCGACTATCTCACCGTCGACATGGTGGCCCTGGCCCAGCGCACCTCGGATCCGGGCAACCTCGCCGTCATCATCCCGGTGCTGTCGGCGCTGCTGCATCCTTTCCCGCTCACGGCCAAGCAGCACGAGTACCTGAAGGGCATCCTGCTGGACGGATCGCCGACCTACGAATGGGGCGACGAATGGGGCGAGTACCTGGCCGCGCCCACGGACACGGCCAAGCGATCGGTGGTGGAGAAGCGCCTGCGGGCCCTGCTCAAGTCCATGATGGCCATGGCGGAATTCCAACTGAGCTGACGCGGGGGAAACACATGGACAGACGATCCTTCCTCAAGACCGGCGCGGCCGCGGGTGCGGTGACCCTGGGCCCGGGCTCCCTGCGGGCCGCCTTCGGGATGTCGCCGATGGCCCTGGCCGCCTCCCAGCAGGCCGGCGACAAGGTGCTGGTCGTCATCCGCCTGGACGGCGGCAACGACGGCCTCAACACCATCCTGCCCCTGGACCAGTACGCCAACCTCGCCAAGGCCCGGGCCAACATGCTCATCCCCGAGGCCGCCACCCTCAAGATCGGCGACGGCGCCACGGCCTTCCACCCGGCCATGGCCGGCCTCCACGGCCTGTACCAAAGCGGGATGGTGAAGGTCATCCAGGGCGTGGGCTATCCCAGCCACAACCAGAGCCATTTCCGATCCACGGACATCTGGTTCACGGCCTCGGACAGCAACCAGGTGCTCGACTCGGGGTTCCTGGGACGTTACCTGGAGGGCCTGTTCCCGGGATTCCCGGACGGCTATCCCAGCGCCGAATTCCCCGATCCCCCCGCCGTGCAGATAGGATCCACCCTGTTCACCCTGCTGCAGGGCGAGAACGCCTCCATGGGCATGGCGGTGAGCAATCCCACCAGCATCTACGCCGTGACCCCCGAGGGCATCGACACGGCCCCGGACACCCCCGCCGGCCACGAACTCACCTTCATCCGTCAGATGGCAACCCAAACCCAGAAATACGGCGAGTCCCTGAAGCGGGCCGTGAACGCCGCCGCCACCAAGAGCGCCCTCTACCCTGCCTCCGGCAACCGCCTGGCCGACCAGCTCAAGGCCGTGGCCCGCCTCATCGCCGGCGGTCTCAAGACCCGCGTGTACGTGGTCTCCCTGGGCGGCTTCGACAACCACGCCAACCAGGTGGACGCCGCCGATCCCCGGCTCGGCACCCATGCCAACCTGCTCACCCAGCTCTCCGTGGCCGTGACCGCCTTCCAGGACGACCTCAAGCTGCTGGGCATCGAGAACCGCGTGGTGGGCATGACCGTGAGCGAGTTCGGCCGCCGCATCCTCTCCAACGCCTCCTACGGCACCGATCACGGCACGGCGGCCCCCATGCGGGTGTTCGGCAAGCCCGTGACCGGCGGCATCATCGGCAGCAATCCGGTCATCCCGGACACGGTGACGACCAAGGACAATGTCGCCCTGCAGCACGACTTCCGCTCCGTCTATGCCACCGTCCTCAAGAGCTGGCTGGGCGCCGGCGACGCGGATCTGAAGCGCATCCTCCTCAAGGATTTCCCGCTCCTCGAGCTCTCGGGCGGCGCGGCAGTCCGGCCCGGCGCCGGCGGGCTGCCGGGCTTCACCCTGGAGCAGAACTTCCCCAACCCCGTGCGTGGCGCGACCACGATCCGCTACGCCCTGCCCGCGGGCGGGCGGGCCAGCCTCCGGGTCTACGACATGCGCGGCTCCGAGGTCCGCCTGCTCGCGGACGGCGCCCAT
>CBILQL010000873.1:0-1792 GCA_966238865.1 uncultured bacterium | reverse complement strand
GGATCAGGGAGTCCAGCTCCTCATCGGTGCGGTTGAAGGCGCCGCCCAGGCTGATCTGGGGATAAAGGTTGCCGCTTTCCCGGTTCTTGGACAGGGAATATGAGAAAATGCCGCCGAACCAGCTCTTGGAGGGGTCCATATTCTGCCGCACTTCGGCCGAAGCACCAAGACTGTCCCCGGCCAAAGCCTGATACACCCCCAATTCACCAATCAGGAAGTTGGGGAAAATGTTCATATTGGCCGGATTATCAAAGATGCTGATATCATCCATGAAGAAATCGGCCCGTTTCCCCATGGATTCCACGCGGGAATAGGTCGCCCAGGCAGGCAAGGCCATCCCTATCACCATCATTCCCAGGGCGGCATGCCTCAACCGTATCTGCTGCATGGGGTGCATCTCCTCGTTGCGCAAAATTTAACACAGAACCGCTTCGCGGTTCAACAGGGACGGAAATTTCCCTATCGCGCGGGCGCGATAGGGAAATTTCTCGACCGCTCCCCATACCGGCTAATCGCAGGTATGGGGCTCCCACCTGTTCGGGAACCGGCGAACAGGTCAGGTCTCCCGGGGTTTTCGGACGAAATCACCGATATTGGGCACTGTAACTGCCTTGTTGAGCATCGGGCAAGATACCCGCAGACCGTACCTTCCGAGGTAACCATACGAACGGGAACGACAGTATAAAACCCAGGGGGCCCACTCCCCTACCCCTCATTCCCATCCGGCGAGCCTCTAGCCGATTACCCCGGTTTCCTCGCTGTTCCCGCTTACTTGCCGGGCGCCCAAAAGCAAAAGGCCGCTCCCGGAAGGAAGCGGCCTTGAGTTGCGGGTTCTCAGCGCCAGGGAGCCCCGAGCTCGCGGGAGCGAGCGAGGGGAGTCGGCGAGAAACCGTCCCATGGGCGTTTCTCCTTGGGGACGGTTTCCGATTTATGAAATCACTCGCTGAAGGTGAAGGGCACGGTCACGACGTCGTTGGCCTTGCCCTTGATGGGCTCGAACCGCCACGACTTGACCTTGCCGCGGATCTCCTGGTCGAAGTCCGGCACTCCGGTGGTGCTGCCCACGATGGTCAGCTCCACGATGGAACCGGAAGGCGCGATCGAGAACTTGAGGGTCACCTTTCCCTTGAAGCCCGGATTGGTCTTCAGGTACTTGTTATAGGTGTGACGAAGGCCCGGGGTGTGCTGCCGGATCACGCGGAGAATGGACTCCGTGGACCGCTGGCCGCTTTCCTGGCCCATGTCGATGTCGGAAGCGGAAGGAGCCTTGAGGCCCAGACCACCCTTGGCCTTGACGCCCAGGGGACCGGCATCGCCGCCCCAGAGCCCGCCCAGCAGGTCGTCCACGCCGCCGGATCCGCCGACCGCATACCCTTCGTTCCAACCGCCGTCCACCTTGCCGCGACGGGCGCCGAGCCGGGTCTGACCCGTCTTGGTGAGACCCGCCACGTTGTTCAGGACCTTGTCCAGGTCCTTGGCGAACTTCTGGTTCATGAGATCGTAGCTCGACAGGGAAGAAGAGGAGGTCTTGGACGTGATGAGCTTCAGGGCCGCCTGGGTGATCGGCGCGTTGGGAACGCCCCGGCCCTTCGGCTTGCCGCCGCCGCCCGAACGCTTGCGCGGCTTCGGGGGAGCGTTCTTCTTCTTCTTCTCGTCCTTGAGGGTCTTCTCCACCTCGTCCACGATCAGCCGGAAGAGCCGCGAGTCGCGGAACATCCGCGCGAGGAGATTGCTCCCTCGCTCGCCGCGCACCTGGAGACGATCGTCGCCGATCGCGTGAACCGGCGGACGG
>CBILQL010000872.1:0-1800 GCA_966238865.1 uncultured bacterium | reverse complement strand
CCAAGAGCCAGGACAAGAAGTATTCCTAATAGGGGGGAAATGATAATAGAGAGGAAAAAATAGAGTACGCCGCTACGACCTTTTCTGCTTGCAACGTACCCAACCAGGATTGAGAAAACAATCCACCCAAGAAATATTCCCATGGCGTTACCTCCATATTGTGACCGGGGACACTAATTGTCCTTTACGAATAATTAATATCTGTCAATCGCGCAAAATCGGTAGGAAGTGGAGAATGGACGAACTCGACGGAATGCTGTCCAAAGTGGAGGCCAGCCGGTGGGCATACCTGGACGGCCCCTTTGATCTCGAAGTCGCGCAATTCAGGCTCCGCTTTCTGTTCGGGCTTCCGCCCATTCCACCTTCAGGCCAAGCAGGAAAGTCCGGGCCAAGCCGTCTTTCCCTTCCGCCTTTTCTTGAGCAAGAAATCGAGCGATGGTGGCGTAGGCCTCCCAACGATCTGAATCCGCCGGGCGAATCTCTGGCGGCATAGCCTGAATCACGGTATCCACCATCTGAGCGGCCAGCGCGACCATTGACGGGAGTATCGGGGGCGTTACCTCGACGCGGGCGACAGCCTCCGGGGACGGGACGGTGCCCTCCAGGCGCGCCGTCGTGGCCGTGCTGGACCCGCCGCCGGTCGTCACCGCGTGGGCCTGCACCGTCTTCCGGAGCTGCTTCCGGCCGTCCACGACCACCACATCCAGCTTGACCCCGGGCCGGAGCATGTCGCCTTCGCCGGTGTCGAGCCATTGGAGGTTGACGCCCAGATCGTTGAGAATTTGACGAACCTCGGCGGATATTCCGGCTCCATCCACCTCCCAATGCTGATATGTTGAGCCGACCACCCCAAAGTGTGCGCCCATATTTGCGGCGGATAGGCGCCAAAAATTGCGAAATTTACGCAATCTTGCGTTCGAAGTCTCAAATCCCCCAATGTTCGGTAAAGTTACCACGAAATTTTCCGCAAAGTATCGTTGACTACTGGCGAATACTTCGGTAGATTGTTAACCATAGGTTGCATAAACCATCCGGGTTACCCGGTAAACCGAGGAAAGCTAGAAAATGGAAGCCAAGACCGCCCGAGAGACCAAGATGGTAAGGGTGACTCCGGAAGCCTGGGGCAAGGCAAGGATGATGGCCGCCCTCCGGAAGGTGAAGGAACAGGAGGACGCCGATATTTCCGCCGTGACCTCCGAGGCCATTCTGGACAGCTGGGAAAAGCTGCCGGCCGAAGTCCGGGATTTCCTGGAGCATGCAGGGGCCGAGTCGGAGGCAAAAGCGGCATAGGCTGGAAATTGCCATTACACCACGATTGAACCAATAACTTTCTAACTGGTAACCGACTGAAATAACAGGAAATAGGCGAAAAGGTCTAAGGGAAACCATGAAAACGCAGGCGAAAATAGGGTTTTTCGCGAAGGACGGAAGGAGCCTGAATATGCCTTGGCAGGAATTCGCCGTAGAGCTCGTCCTGGACGTCTGCTGGCCCTTCATGAGGGCGTGGGCCTGGATTCGGCAGGTCGGAAGATGAGTCGAGCAATCCAACATCTCGACTGGAAATTCAGCGGTGACGACGGCTTCTGGTACGCCGACGGATTCAGCGTCGGATACGAGATCGCGCCCAGCCAGATGCCGGATGCGCCAGCCGTTTTCAAAATCCAGCGTCGGTCTGGCGAACGGGGCCAGCTCGAGCCCCTCGGCACCATGCATTCCCTTGAAAATGCGAAATGGGTCTGCGACCTGTTGGAGAACGGGTAAAATGAGGAAGGCTCAGGCCATCACCGAGCTGGTGCGCGG
>CBILQL010000871.1:0-1805 GCA_966238865.1 uncultured bacterium | reverse complement strand
GGCCCGCCGTTCCCCGCCTGGAGGCCCGCGAGTAGAGGAAATAGGAGGCGAGGATGAGGGCGATGCCCAGCCATTGGCGGGGGGCGGGGCGCTCGCCGAAGAGGAGCACGGCGCCCAATATGGTGAAGAGGGGTGCGGTGGCGCGGAGCGGCGTGGCCACGGTCAGGGGCAGGTGCTTGAGGGCGAAGTAGGAGAGCATCCAGGACGTGGCGACGATGGCCGACTTCAGCAGGATGAGGAGGTGGGCGGCGGCCGGCTGCGGCGGGATGTGGATATGCCAGCGTTGTGCCAGCTCCGGGCTGACGGCGGACAGGGCGACGACGGGCAGGGTGCACAGGGCGCCGGCCGTGGTGGTGGCGAACAACGTGGGCAGGACGGCATTGCCGTCGACGGCCTTCTTCTTGGCGATGTCATACAGCCCCAACAGGGCGGCGGAGGCGCAACTGAGGGGCAACCACACGGGGAGGAAAGATAGTTCCGGCCCCGGTGGACAGCTATGGATCCGGCCCCGGTGGACGGCGCGGCCGCAATCTGCTTTATTGTCTTATCAGGACGGCTTGGAGCAGGGAGGTTCCCATGGAAGGCCAGGATTCGGAGCGGCTGCGGTTCCCGATCGGGAGACAGCCGCACGCGGCATGCTACGACGCGCAGGAGGTGGCCCGCGGCATCGCGGACCTGGAGGCCTTTCCGGCCCTCCTGCGCGGCCGGGTGGAGGCGTTGTCCCAGGCGGATTTGGAAAGGATCTACCGCCCGGGGGGATGGACGGTGCGGCAGGTGATCCATCACCTGGCGGACAGCCATCTCAACAGCTACACGCGCTTCAAGCTGGCGCTGACCGAGGAGCGCCCGGTCATCAAGCCCTATTTCGAGGAGCGCTGGGCCGAGCTGCCGGACGGGAAAGGCGCGCCCATCGGCCTCTCCCTGGACATCCTCGCGGGCGTGCACGCGCGCCTGGTGTCCCTGCTCCGCACCCTGGACGAGGCGGCTTTCAACCGCTGCTTCCACCATCCGGAAAGCCGCCGCGACGTTTACCTGTTCGACAACGTCGGGATCTACGCCTGGCATGGACTGCACCACCTGGCGCATATCGAGCTGGCCTTGCGGGGCTGAGAGTGCCGGCGGGCGTCAGTAGGTCTTGGTGCTGAGCCAGATGTTTCCGGCGCCCACCAGGCCCGCCAGGGCGTTGGTGAAGGACACCTCGGGGGCGACGCGGACGTTCTCGCTGACCATGTTCTCGGGGCGGCGGCCCTCCAGGTGCAGGACGAACTGGCAGCCGCCTTCGCGGGGATATTCCTGGCACAGGGCGTGCACGGAATTGACGGTGGCCTCCAGCAGGCCCGCGGTCTTGAGGCGCACGTGCACGCTCTTGGTGAGCTTCTCCCGCGCCTCGGAGAGGGGGAGCACCTTGGAGGCGATGAGCTTCCAGGTGTTCATCTCCTCGTTGCGCTGCAGGGTGCCGCGGATGAGCACCATGGAGTCGAGCTCGACCTGGTGGCGCACCTCCTCGAACACGTCGGACCAGAACACCACCTCCACCTTGCCGGTGAAGTCCTGCAGGTCGGCGAAGGCGAACATCTTGTTGTCCTTCTGGCCCAGGCGCGTCTTGAGCTTGGTGATCATGCCGCCGAGCACCACGGTGGGGCCCTTTTCCCTCTGGTAGCGCTCGCCTTCCTTCGGCTTCTCCTGCTTCGACTCCCCGGCCAGCATCCGCAGGCGGTCCGGATCGAGGGGGCAGGTGGCGAAGCTCTCGAGCTCGGAGCGGTAGGGTTCGAGGGGGTGGCCGCTCAGGTACAGGCCCAGCACCT
>CBILQL010000870.1:0-1813 GCA_966238865.1 uncultured bacterium | reverse complement strand
TCCACGCGCTTCTTCGACTACACCGCCATCCTGATGCGGAACCGCATCCGCGAGGCCCAATCCCTGGCCCAATCCATCCTCGAGGCGCCCATCGATCTGGACGCGGACGATTCCCTGCCCGCCGATCCGGAGAAGCAGCCGTATGCCAGGAACCGCGACGAGCTCAAGCAGCGCTGGGCCAGGCTGATCAAGTACCAGGTGCTGACCCAGATCCAGGACGTCCGCGAATCCCGCGAGAAGGAGGTCAAGGAGGTCGCCCCGGAAGCCGCCAAGGGGGAGGCGAAGGGAGGCAGGAAGGACGAAGGCGACAAGTCCGCCAAGGCGAAGGCCAAGGCCGCGCCATCCGCCCCCACGGCGGCCGAGGAGGAGAAGGCGGCCCGCTCCTACGTGGCCCGCAGCACGCGCCGGGTCTTCGAACGCATGCTGAAGGAGGACCGGCTCGCCCGCCTGTCCGCCTACCTCAACACCGTGAGCCAGGCCTATGACCCGCACACCGAGGACTTCAAGCCCGAGGCCAAGGAGGAGTTCGACCTGAGCATGACCGGGACCCTGGAGGGCATCGGCGCGGTGCTCCGGGAGGAGGACGGGTACATCAAGGTCGTCAGCATCGTCCCGGGCAGCGCCTCCTGGCGCCAGAAGGAGCTCAA
The DNA here is from genome assembly GCA_966238865.1 of uncultured bacterium. Taxonomy (GTDB): domain Bacteria; phylum Fibrobacterota; class Fibrobacteria; order UBA11236; family UBA11236; genus CBILQL01. Next base: position 1,166 of record CBILQL010000870.1, on the reverse strand, counting down.
GGCAGAGGACAAGATCCTGAAGGTGGCCCAGGGGGCCGAGGAGCCGGTGGACCTCGTCGAGGCCAGCGTCAACGAGGCCGTCAAGCTGATCCGCGGCCGCAAGGGCACCGAGGTGCGCCTCACGGTGCAGAAGCCGTCCGGGCGCATGCAGGTCATCCCCATCATCCGCGACGTGGTGGTGGTGGAGGAGACCTACGCCAAGTCCGCGGTGGTGGCTCCCCAGGACCCGGCCTCCAAGGACAAGTTCGGCTATGTGAACCTCCCCGCCTTCTACCACGACTTCAACAACAGCAAGGGGCGCACCTCCTCCGCCGACGTCAAGGCGGAGCTGGAACGGCTCAAGGGCGAGGGCGTGAAGGGCATCGTGCTGGACTTCCGCAACAACGGCGGCGGGGCCCTCGACGATGCCGTGAAAATGACGGGCCTGTTCGTGAAAACGGGTCCGGTGGTGCAGATCAAGGACCAGAAGGGCAACGGCATGGTGCTGCAGGACCAGGATCCCGGCGTGACCTATGACGGGCCCCTGGTCATCCTCATCAACACCTTCAGCGCCTCGGCGTCCGAGATCGTGGCCGCGGCGCTCCAGGACTACGGGCGGGCCGTGATCCTGGGTTCGGACACCACCTTCGGCAAGGGCACGGTGCAGAGCATGCTGGACCTGGACGACTACCTGCCTCCCGCCTTCGCCTCCGTGCGCCCCATGGGCAGCCTGAAGCTCACCATCCAGAAGTTCTACCGCATCAACGGCGGGTCCACCCAGTACAAGGGCGTGGTGCCGGACATCCAGATTCCGGACGCTTACACGGACATGGAGATCGGCGAGAAACGGCTGGAGTACGCCCTGCCCTGGGATACCGTGGAGGCGCTCCCCTACGTGCGCTCCCGCGACAAGCTGGACCTCGCCTCCCTTCGCCGGCGCAGCAGCCAGCGGATCAAGGCCGATGCCACCGCCAAGCTCCAGGCCGAGGCTGTGGCGCGCATCCAGTCCCGGCGGGACAAGGAGTGGCTCAGCATCAAGAAGAGCCGCTTCTTCCAGGAGCAGGAGGCCGCCCGCAAGGACACCGAAAGGCTGGACAGCCTGGGAAAGGAGAACGGATCCCTGCGCGTGACCTCCCTGGATCACAAATCACAGGCGGTGGCCGACTCCCTGGAGCAGGAAAAAGGCA
>CBILQL010000869.1:0-1814 GCA_966238865.1 uncultured bacterium | reverse complement strand
CAGGAGCCGGAACTTCTCCTTCTTCAGCACCGCGATGCAGGCCTTGAGGATCTCGACGAAGTTGTGGGGGACGATCTTGGTGGCCAGGCCCACCGCGATGCCCTCGGCGCCCTGGGCCAGGACCAGGGGGAACTTCATGGGCAGGATCACGGGCTCGAGGTTGCGGCCGTCATAGGAGCGCTGCCAGGTGGTGGTGGCGGGGTTGAAGGCCACCTCCAGGGCGAACTTGCTGAGCTTGGCCTCGATGTAGCGGGGCGCCGCGGCGGCGTCCCCGGTCATCGGATCGCCCCAGTTGCCCTGGGTGTCGATGAGCAGGTCCTTCTGCCCCAGGTTCACCAGGGCGTCCCCGATGGCGGCGTCGCCGTGGGGATGGTACTTCATGGTCTGCCCGATGATGTTGGCGACCTTGTGGAACCGTCCGTCCTCCTCCTCGCGGAGGGAATGTAGGATGCGCCGCTGCACGGGCTTCAAGCCGTCGTTCAGGTGGGGGACGGCGCGGTCGGTGATCACATAGGACGCGTAATCAAGGAAATACTCCTTGTACATGTCCTGGACGTGGGGGATGTGCTCTTTGAGGGTATTGGATGCCATGGGATTCTTTCGGTGTCGCTAAAGGTCGTTTTCCGTTTATTGTTTCCCGTTTTTCGTGGTGCGGATGGGTATGCGCACCAAGCCTGCACCAGGCTCGAAGCGAAAAACTGAAAACAATAAACGGAAAACCCGAATATTCAAGATTTCACTTCCTCGCCGCGGCCCGGGCACGTTTGCCCGCTCCGGCCGATTCGATCTCCGCCGATTCCTCTTCGGCTTCGGCCCCGTCCTGCGCCTTCCCGGCCAGCACGGCCTCCCGATCCTCCACCACGTCCTCCTCGATGCGGAGGTTCTCCATGATGAAGTCGCGGCGGGCGGGGGTGTTCTTGCCCATGTAGTATTCCAGCACCGGCTGGTACTTGGCGTCGGCGGGCAGGATCACCGGCTCCAGGCGGATGTCCTTGCCGATGAAGGCGGCGAACTCGTCCGGGCTGATCTCGCCCAGGCCCTTGAAGCGCGTGATCTCGGCGTTGCGGCCGAGCTTCTGGAGGGCCTGCTGCTTCTCCGCCTCGGAATAGCAGTACAGGGTCTCCTTCTTGTTGCGCACGCGGAAGAGCGGGGTCTGCAGGATGTGCACGTGGCCCCGGTCCACCAGCTCGGGGAAGAACTGGAGGAAGAAGGTGAGCAGCAGCAGGCGGATGTGGGCGCCGTCGACGTCGGCGTCGGTGGCGACGATGATGCGGTTGTAGCGCAGCTCGTCCATGCCGTCCTCGATGTTGAGGGCGTGCTGGAGGAGGTTGAACTCCTCGTTCTCGTAGACCACCTTCTTGGTCATCCCGAAGCAGTTGAGGGGCTTGCCCTTGAGGGAGAACACCGCCTGGGTGTTCACGTCGCGGGCCTTGGTGATGGATCCCGAGGCCGAATCGCCCTCGGTGATGAAGATGCTGCTCTCCTCCCGGCGCTTGTGGGAGGAATTGTAGTGGACGTTGCAGTCCCGGAGCTTCTTGTTGTGCAGGCTGGCCTTCTTGGCGCGCTCGTTGGCGAGGCGCCGGATGCCGGCCATGTCCTTGCGCTCCTTCTCGCTCTGCTGGATCTTGGCCAGCATCTCCTTGGCAGTCTCCGGGTTCTTGTGCAGGTACTGCTCCAGGTACTTGCGGACGAAGTCCACGATCCAGGGGCGCAGGGCGCTGCCCTTCTCGTCGTATGCGGTGGAGCCCAGCTTGGTCTTGGTCTGGGACTCGAACACCGGCTCGTGCATGCGGATGCTGATCGCCCCGACGATG
>CBILQL010000868.1:0-1823 GCA_966238865.1 uncultured bacterium | reverse complement strand
GTGCGGACCACGCCCTGGGAGCGCTGCCGGCTCCCTTTGCCTTTCGCGACGTGCGTGGTGCGGGGGGGGCCGGCCGGCCGGCCCGCCGACCCCGAGGCCCTGCGCAGGGCCATGGAGGCCAACCAGGAGCTCCTGGACCGCCCTTGAATTCCGCGCCGTCCCGGCGGGCGCCGCCGTCCCATCGATTGGGGCGGGCCCTCGATTGCTATATTCGCGGATGCTCCTTCCCGCGCGGGGAAGGGCCCATTCCTGGAGGCCGCTTGCTCCCCTTCGTCACCATGGTCGCATTCGATGTCGAAACCACCGGGCTCGATCCGGAGAAGGAGGAGATCATCGAGATCGCCGGCGTGAAGTTCACCTTCGAACGCAAGGACGGCAAGCTCGTGACCCGGGAAATCGGCCAGTACAGCAGCCTGGTCAAGCCGGGCAAACTCATCCCCGAGGAGGCCACGCGGGTCAACAACATCACCAACCAGATGGTGGAGGCCGCTCCGGAGATCAAGCCGGTCCTCGCGGCGTTCCTGCGTTTCTGCGGATTGAGCTCGGTGCTGGTGGCCCATAACGCCGGCTTCGACGCAGCCTTCCTCGGCAAGGCCATCCGCAAGCACGGCCTGGTGATGCCCCAGAACCCGATCATCGACAGCCTGAAATTCATCCGCAAGATCATGCCCGAATACGCCTCCCACAAGCTCGGCGAGATCGCCCGCAAGCTGGGCGATCAGACCGGCATGGCGCTGTCCAAGGGCGAACTCCATCGCGCCACCTACGACTGCCAGGTGCTGAAGGAGGTGCTGTGCACCTGCCTGCGGAAGCGGTACCAGGACAAGGATCTGGCCATGGACATGGCGGTCAAGTCCTTCGAAAGCGTGCACGGCCAGCCGCTGGCCTTCATGCAATTCGCTTAGCCTCCATCCGCGAAGCCTGACGCCGGCAGCCGCCGGTCCGCTGAGCCGCACGCCCACTTCCCGGGTTGCCCTGCCGGTTACCTCCGCCGCGACGCCGACGTCCAATAGCCATGTCCCCGGCGATGCATGCCGGCATGCGCTTTCCGGGTTGTTTGGGCTTTTTGCGCGGCGTTCCAACGCCGGGAGGCTTGCTTCCGGATCCGATGTGGCGGTTTGAAAAACAATTATTTACGTTTCCATTCGAACAGCTACCTCGGCGATGGCAGCCGATACCGGACTCCGCATGAGCCGGCCGGCCGCCATCCGAGAGGAGAGAGAATGAACAGCGCCTCCCGCGGCGTGCCCCCATCGCCCTTTCCCCGCACCGCCTTGACCCGGATCCGGCCGCTATCCTGCATCGTCTGCCTCGCCTTCGCGGCCGCGGCGGCCGCCATGGCCCCGGTCTCCGGGGAACAGGAAGCGCCCGCGGACGGGGACCGTCCCGCCGCCGCCGATCCGGTGGCCGTCGGATCCGAGGCCGGGCTCGCGGCGGCCGCCTCGCCGCTGCTGCGGGACGCGGCCGCGGTGCTCGCGGGACGCTATGCGTCCGTGGACACGGCGGCCCTGCTCCGCGCCGTCCAGGAAAGGGCGGCCTGGGGAGAGGTCCCGCAGCCGCTGATCGAGGTCCAGGGCATCCTGCTGTGCGGCCGCGGCGACTGGCAGCTTGGCCTTGCCTGCCTGCGGCGACTCGCGAATCCCGGGCCGGCGGCGCGCGCGCTGCTCGGGGAAGGCGCCCTGCGCAAGGGCGATCGGTTCGAGGCCGCCGCCCTGTTCCTGGAAGCGGCCCGCGGCTGCGCGCCGGAGGACGGGCGCGCGCCTACGTATTACCGGCGTTACCTGGACAGCAAGCCAGCCGACGCCGAAGCCGAGGCCGAGCTG
>CBILQL010000867.1:0-1843 GCA_966238865.1 uncultured bacterium | reverse complement strand
GGGGCGGCGCGGGATTCGGCGCGCAAGCCCAAGGCGCCGCCGGCGGTCAAGGTGGATCCGAACCGGGCAACCGCGGACGAACTCGCCACCGTTCCCGGCATCGGCCCCAAGACGGCGGCCGCCATCGTCGCGTACCGCAGGGAGCACGGGGCCTTCCGCGATCTGTCGCAATTGCGGGAGGTGAAGGGCATCGGCGAGAAGAAATGGGCCGCCATCGCCCCATGCCTGTCGGTCGCGGCGGCGCGCGGCGGGATGACCGGCGATACCGCGAGGACGGGGCCGGAAAGCATCCGGTAGATTTCCCATGTCCTCATCCGCCCGAATCGCTTGACTTGTTCTCGCATTTCTTGATACCCTCAAGGCTCCTGCGTGATCCGAATCGAACCCGCTCGTCGTTGGAATCTTCGTAAGTCAAGAAAACATCGCTATTTGCAAGATATTTTTTAGCATAGTATAATTAGGGCATGTCCAAAAAAAACTCAAGCGTGGTGGCCTTGGAGCTGAGCCGCTCCTTCCTCAAGCTGGTGGAGTTCCTGCCGTCGGAGAACCAGATCTCCATGGTGGCCATCAAGCCCCTCGACGCCTCCCGCTGGACCGATGACGGGTACCTGGCCGATCAGATCAAGAGCTGCATCGCCAAGCACGTGTCCGATCCCGGCGCCGATCTCGTCACCGCCATGTCCGGCGAGCACGCCGTCATCCGGCAGGTGGAGGTCCCCAATTCCGAGGACAACATCCAGGACGCCCTGCAATGGGAGATGGAGCAGTACCTGATCCATCCGCTCGATGAATACCTGCTCGACTACCAGGCCCTGGGCTCCAACCGGGACGAGACCGGGAAGCTCTACCTGTGCGCCGCCTACCGCCGCGACGAGGTGCTGCGGGTGCAGCGCGTGATGGAGGAGAGCGGGTGCCCCCTGGCGGTGATGGATCTCGACGTCTTCGCCGCCCAGAACGTGTTCGAGATCAACTATCCCGAGAAGCTCCCGCTCAAGACCCTTCTCATAAAGGCCGACTCCCACATGGTGAAGTGCCTGCGGACGCAGAACGGGTTCTTCCTGGGATTCGACACCGCCGCGGTCCCGGACTCCCTCCTGACCACGGCGGGCGAGGTCAAGAGCAACATGGTGCTCGACCTGGTGGGCCGGATCCGCGCCGCCTTCGACAAGGCCCATGACGCCTGGGGCGGCGTGGACGAGATAGTCCTGTGCGGGGACCTGGCCCTCGACAACGAGTTCCGCGAGGTGCTGGAGGCCAACCTGCCCACGGCGGTGACCCATCTCAACGCCTTCAAGGAAATCAACTTCGCCCTGAGCCCGGAGAAGAGCGCCGTGTTCATGCCCTCGGCTCCGCAATGCGCCGGGGCCGTCGGGCTGGCCCTGCGCCGTAGGGGAGACTGCTGATGATCCGGATCAACCTCCTCAAGCCGCTGCAGACGCCCTCGTCCCCGATCCATCTCGCGGAGCCCGCGGGCAAGCGCAAGCAGGCCGTGCTGCTGGCCGCCGGCCTGGTCGTGATCGCCCTCGGCGCCACGGTGGTGCTCCAATATCCCGGGCTGCTCGGCGGCCTCCTTGGCGGCGGCGAAGATGAAGCCGAAATCGCCGAAGCCCCCGCCGCCCCGGAGCCCGCGCCCGCGGCTGCCGAACCCGCGGCCCAGCCCAAGCGCGTGACATCGGACGCGGTGGAGGAGATTGTCCGGGAGATCCAGGAGGAGCAGGGACGCCAGGGGCCCGCGGCCAGCTACGCGGACCTCGTGCCCTCCGAGAAAATCGAGTTCCAGTACTTCGCCGCCACCCGCATCCTCAAGGACATCAAGGCGGTCACGCCTCCGGACGTCGGCTTC
>CBILQL010000866.1:0-1863 GCA_966238865.1 uncultured bacterium | reverse complement strand
CCTCGTCCGGGACCAGCAGCACACCAAGACCGGCGACAATTCCATCCTCGTGGTGGTGGCCTGCGAAGGCACCGGCGACAAGCTGCAATCGGTGCGGCTGGTCTGGGACGGCGCCGCCTACGTGGCCGCCCCCCCGGTCGCCAAGGGCGAGTCGCAGGCGGGCCAGTCCGTGTCCGGAACGGACTCGGTGCTGCAGTGCCTCACCAACGACCGGATCGTGGTGACCTACGCGGATCCCGTCTTTTCCGAGACCAAGAACGGCGACGCCCGCTGGAGCGATCAGAAGGCCGCCCGCATCTGGTACGGCTCGGTCCGCGACAGCTCGACCATCACCTCCGTCGCGGACGGGGTGGACAACAGCTTCATCGTGTTCGTGGAGGGCGTGAGCCCCACCCGCGATAGGGCCGACACCATTTCGGTGACCCTGACCACCAAGCAGGGCGAGAAGCTCGTCGTGAAGGCGGTCGAGACCGGGCCCCTGACCGGCATCTTCCGGGCCGAGGTGGAGTATTCGTTCATCACCCGCGATCCCAATCCCAACGACTCGCGCCTGGAAGCCAACATCAACCGGGACGAGCGCAACAACCGGGTCATCGTCACCGCCACGGCCGCCCTCGGCGGGCAGACCGTGAACGCCGACCTGTCCCTGTTCTCGGCCTACAACATGGTGGTCAAGGGCTGGATCAAGGACATGGACCGCGACGGCCGCGCCGACCGGGCCTTCTTCCTCTTCGACCGGAAGCTGGCGCGCCTGCCGTCCAGCCTGCCGGAAGTGGCCTGGAACGAGGAAGGTGCGGGCTTCCGGAAGGACGCCGATTCCAAGATGCTGTCCTTCCTGAATACGGACAGCACCGTGCTGGTGGCCGATTTCTCCGGGAAACCCTTCGGGCTCGGCCTCACCGGCATCCCGAGCGGGAAGCGGCCCTATGCCCTGTTCCCCTCCGACAACCTCTTCGGGGGCCAGACCGCGCGCCTCGCCGACTCGGTGGGTCCCATCCCGCTCTCGGCGGTGAAGTATCCGTCCAACCTGAACAGCTACGCCGTCAACGCCACCGAGAAGCGCTTCTACCCGGATACCCTGGTCCTGAGGGTCTCGGAAGAACTGGTAACCAGCACCAATTGGAGCGACGTGGCGCGCTTCTCCAAGGGTTGCTCGCCCTATTCCGAGAGCGTGCCCCTGCGGCTGGCCCGGGAGCCGCAGCCGAGCAATTCCGATCCCTTGGAGTTGACCCTGATCGTGGACAATTCCCCCACGGCCCAGATTCCGCTGGTCGGCGACTGCCTCTACCTCGAGGCCGACGGGCGCTACACCGACGTGCCCGGCAACCGCCCGGGGCTCGTAGGCGTGGAGCTGAAGGGCGAGAACCCCAAGCAGGTGATCCGCGATTTCCGCGGCTTCCCCCCGGTGGCGGGCATGGAACCGGGCGACCCCGGCTTCACGCTGATCACCAACGAGAACATCAAGTCGGGTTCCAAGGAGGGCCGCTGGACCTCCCAGAGCGAAGACGGCAGCAAGGTCTCGGTGATCTGGATACCGCCGGCGGGCCTGGACCAATGCGGCAATGCTTCGGACGTGATGAAGTGCCTGCAGGATCTGGCCCCGGAACGGTACGACGTCCATGCCTCCTCCAAACGGGACATCGAGAACCAGGGCCCCGTCACCATGCCCGTGAAATCCTATAGCGCGGTCCAGGTCATCGCCACCGGGCGCTACATCGCCCATGTGAGCATCTACGACAACTTCGGCGTCCACGTCCGTTCCTTCGTCCAGTCCTTCGGGTTCTACGGCGAGGAGAAGAATCCGTGGCGGGCCACGGAGAAGGGGCTGCGCAGCTTCCTGATCTGGGACATGAAGGACAAGAA
>CBILQL010000865.1:0-1864 GCA_966238865.1 uncultured bacterium | reverse complement strand
GCGGGCGAATCCGGAGCCAACCTGTGCTGGGATGCCTCCTATCTCCGCACCAGCGACGACATCTACGCCGACATGTTCTATTTCCAGGCCCTGTCCGCGTTCCGGTATGGCGCCGCGGGCATGAACTATGCGAATTGGACCGGCCACGACATCATCCTCCCCCCGGACGCGCAGAAATGGGACAACGTGATCGGAAAACCGGATCCCGCGAGCTGGAATTCCACGCACCTGACCCGGGCCGGTTCGGCGACGGTGCCGCCCGGGCTTTTCACCTACTCGACCTGGCCTGCTCCCGGCAAAGCCATCTATCTGAGCACCCTCGGCAGGATCCATTGCGAGGAAAACCGGACATGCAATGCCGGCACCTATCAGGGTTGGTTCGACAGCTTCAGCTTGCCATATATGAACGAGAGGGTGGAAATCCTGACGGATCAGATGATCAAGGACATGACCCTCAACACCCTGGTAGGCAGGTATTCGAAAATCTGCATACCCTATGAAACGAGCTTCTACACGGACCCGACCGTGTCCTCGAAACTGTATGCCTACTGGAGCGCCAAAGGGCAGGCCGGCATCTGGGTCCAGACCTATTCGGGCAGCCCTCCCAGGCAGGATCCGTATCCCTGGTGGGCGACCACCAACCTCAATTTCACATCCTTCTGAAGGAATCCCGGCGCCGGCGGATTCAGCGCAGGGTGTTGCACCCCGCAGAGTCCGCAACCGCCTTTTCCCGCTTCGTCGCCAGGTCCACCCAGAGGATGCGGCGGTTCCCGCCCTCGTCGGCGGCCTCGAAGAGCAGGCCGTCGCGGCCGTCCAGCACCTTGGGCACCGGGTTCTCCTCGCTGCGCGGCCCTGCGGCCGCCGCCTCGAGGTCCATCGGGTCGCCGCCTGCCGCGGCCGCGCCGTCCGGATTCCCGCCGTCCGTCGCCCCGCCGGCCACCGGCTCCCCGCCGGCGGTCACCTTCCGCACCACCAGGGAATCGAATCGGTACTCGTCGATGTCCAGCAGGTTGACCCCGGCGGAGTAATAGATGCGGCTCCCGTCCTGGGACCAGGCGAAGTCGCGGACCCGGCTTCCCAGGGTGATCGGAGCCAGCTTCTTCTCCTCGAAGTCGAACACGCGCAGCTCGCCGGATGCGCCGTCGGGGCCGGAGGCCAGGCTCAGGAAGGCGAGCCGCCGGCCTTGCGGATCCCACCTGGGCGCGCCCATGGGGGCGCGATCCGAGGCCACGGCCAGGGGAGCCTCCATCTGCAGGGAGGTCACCCACACCGTGCTCAGGCCGTCGGAGACGCCGAGCACCGCCAGGCGCCCGCCGGACTTGTCGATGTCGAAGCCGCGCACGTCGCCGAAGCGGCCCTCGCCCAGGTTCCGCGTTTCGCGGCTCCAGGGATCGATGCGCCACAGGTCGCGCCCGCCTTCCGGGCCGTAGGCGGCCAGCAGGGCGTTGTTGCCGAGGATCCAGCGGATGTCCAGGGCCCGGCCCCCCGCGCGGGTCAGGGTGTCGAGGCGTCCCGAGGCCAGCTCCAGGGAATAGACCTCGCGCGGTCCGTCCGCGGCGTCCTCGCCCAGGAAGGCCACCTTGTTCTTCCCGTAGCCGAGGATGGGCCGGCTGTTGTGGCCGGCGGCGGGAGGCAGCGGGAAATCGCGGCCCGTGCGCAGATCGCGCAGGAAGATCCGCCCCCCGGTCCCGAGCCGCGGACTCCGCACGTAGGCGAGGATCTGGGCGCGGTAGTCCTCGTCGTAGTCGTCGAGGACCAGCCGGTTGGGATCGATGGTCACGGGGGCGAGCAGCGCCTTGATCTCGGCGTCCTCGGGGACGGAGGCGTCGAGCGGCAGGAGGAAATGGCGGAAGGAGGTGATGCC
>CBILQL010000864.1:0-1870 GCA_966238865.1 uncultured bacterium | reverse complement strand
CTTCCCGCCACTTACCGTCTCCCAGGCCGGAATGGGTAGCGAAGCTTCGCGGCGGAATATTTACGAACTGGGCGAAATTCCTGTTTCTATCGAACGCGTAAGGCGTGATGAACCCATGCGTTCATCATGCGCCCGTGCAATCACAAAATGATCATCGTTCATTAAGTGGAATGTATGCCCGCTCCAATATTTCATTACAATCACCACACCTATTACTCACTTCAATCAACTGCAAGGATGCGTACGAAACGGCATGATCGCTCGAATCATCCCGCCTGAACAATATCCGGATGAAAAATATCCGGATGGATATAACCGCAATGTTACCTTCCGCTTTGAGAAGACGTCTGAACGGGAAATCGCGGAAGCGGGAAGCAGGAACCACCGATGACAATGTCAAGTTCTGGAAATGCCACTAATCGATATTCAGCTTCCCGGATTTATTGTTATACTATGGGCCTCCGCGTTTTTGAGGGTCTTCTAAAGTGAGAGCGGGCGGAAGGATGGAAGCAGGCAACGGCGTATCCGGCGGGGTACGGTTCTTGCGCCGCATCCACGGCGCTTCGTCCCGACTGATCGGCCGCAAGGACGATCGGGAGGAAAAAGCAATTACTTCGGACTGACGCGGCAAAACCACGCCCTGGTACGTCTAAATCTTCTGAACTCGAGAGCCGCGGAACCACCCACGGCATGCGAAGCATTTCCCTGCTCCTCACATCATTGACGACATGACTGCAGAAAGGCGGAGTGTATGCCGATCCTAGCCATCAAGGACAACCCCCCTTCCCGTTTCCCGAACATTCCGATCCTGGAAACGACCAATGGCTGGTTCATCGCCAAGGTGAGGGCCAGGCAGGAGAAGGCCCTCGCCTTCGACATGATGGCCCACGGGATGGGATATTACCTCCCTGTTTTCACCAAGTCGGTCATCAGGCCGGACACGGGAAAGAAGCGCACCTCGATCCTGCCGCTTTTCCCCTCCTACCTGCCCTTCGAATGCGAAAGCGTGCCATCCTGGCTCGCCAGGTCCGAGCGGGTCTCCGCCATCATAGCCATCAAGGCGCAGAACCAGTTCCGCCAGCAGCTGCATGCGATCTTCCGGGCCCGCGAATGCGGCCTGTCCGTGCCCGCCTTCTCGAAGCACGAGTTCGACCTGGGCCAGCAGGTGCGCTTGATTGAAGGGCCGTGCGCGGGGGTGGTGGGCACGGTGGTGAAGCATATCAGCGAATGCATCCTGATGATGCAGATCGAGGGGCTGGGTTGCGCCGGTATCCGCGTGAAGGCGGAAGCCTTGGAACCCGTCGCATAAAAAAAGTGAAAGTTTTGCTGCCGGAATACGGACGAGTGGATTATATTTTGAATAGCCACTGTAGACCATTTAAAATGGTCATCGTGCCGCGCCCCCGGACCGGGGCATCGCACTCACAGGCGGACATCGATGCACGGGAAAAGCGTGGGACCACCCACCTGGATCCCGTCGTTGTCTTCGGCGGACCGCAACGCACGCGCTCATCGGCGACATCCGTCCCGGAATCCCGCAAGGGAATGATTACTTCGACTTCATCCGGATAATCCTGAAGCGCGGCGGGCTCGTTCCGCCGGTTCGTGCCAGAAATTTCCGAATCCGGGCCGGGGACCTCCCACGGCGAGCGGAGCTTTGACCCGGAAAGCACCTGCGGCCTTCTGCATCGACGAAACATACGCGAAAGGGCGCCCAGTGAAAAAGGCAACTCCAAGATTGGTGCAACATTTCCTCGATGAAAGCGCTGCGGCCTTCCCCGACAAGGTCGCACTGGTCCATGCAGGAACCAGGGTGCGCTACGGCGAGCTCCTGGAACGCTCCAATGCGGCCGCCAGGATGCTGCGGGAC
>CBILQL010000863.1:0-1874 GCA_966238865.1 uncultured bacterium | reverse complement strand
TCTTCCTGCTCTACATGGCCATCATCACGCGCTACGACATCTTCCGGTTCTTCATCTTCGCCATCGTCCTCTACAACTACGGCCGCCGCAACCTGGGCTTCGTGCACCTGGGCGCGGGCACCGCGGCCCTGGCCGTCATCTTCGTCATCGGCATGCTGGTGCGGGTCAACTCGGACACCATCCAGTCGTTCAACGAGATCATCCAGGTCAAGCTGCCCAAGCACCTGGCCTGGGCCTCCAACCCCTACGCCTACCTGGCCAACGACTTCTGGAACCTGGATTACGCCATCCGGAAATTCGCCGACGGCAACGACCATTATCCGCTCCAGTACGGCTTCGGCCTGCTCCGGGGGCCCCTCACCCTGATCTTCATGGAGGGGCCGCTGACCCAGGCCTACGGGTTCGACACCATCATGAACGAATCCATCGAGAAGATCAAGGGGCTGAACACCATCGTGTACGTCTGGAGCCTGTACAAGGACTTCGGGGCCCTGGGCGTCTTCGGCATCACCCTGGCCGCCAGCGTGACGCTATGCCTTTTCTACGGCAACACCATGCGCCGGCCCACCATCCTCCGGGTGTCCCTCTGGGGTCTGCTGGTGCCGGCGGTGCTGCTGAGCTACCATGCCGCGCTGTGGGAGTACTGGTTCTGGTACTTCAACATGGCGTGGTTCCTCCTGGCCCACCGGCGCCTGGGCTTCGCCTGAGGCGGCCGGCCAGGACCGCTCCCGCCTCCCGCAGCAGGGGCTCCCGGACGGCGTACAGGATCCCGAAGTAGGCGGCGCCCGACGCCGCCAGCGCCGCCGCCAGACAGGGCGGCGACAGGTCGGTCGCGGCGCGGAACACGACGAGGACGGCCGCCATCGCCGCTCCGGCGACTACGTATTTCCACGGCTGCAGGCCCCCCGGCGAGATGCCGCCGTGCCGGACGCGGACCCAGATCCATTGCGAGGCCAGCACCGCCGTTTCCGCGCCCAGGGAGGCCCAGGCGGCGCCCACGTGGCCGTACTTCGGCGCCAGCAGGACGATCAGGGAGAGGCTGACGACGGCGCCGGCGGCCGAAGCGATCACGAGGGCCAGATCGCCCCTGCGGGGAAGCATCGCCTGGGCCCCCATGAAACCGGTGAGGCCGGTGACGGCCACCAGGGGGGCTGCCACCTGGAGGGCCGGGGCCGCCTCAGAGAATCCGGCGCCGAACACCAGGGCGATGATGCCGGGGGCGGCGAGGCCCAGAGTCAGGCTCGCGGGAACGGACAGCAGGAACAGGAGGGACAGGGACTTCCCGATCAGGGCCCGGTATTCGGCCTCCTGGCCGCCTTCCAGGAACCGGGTCATGCGCGGGAGCACCGTGACGCCGACGGCGGCGAGCACCGTCGCCGCGACGCGGCTCAGGCGCATGGCGGCGTTGTAGTAGCCCACGGTCTTCTCGTCCGTGAGCAGGCCGAGGACCACGCTGTCCAGGCTGAAATAGACGTTGACTATGACGAGGTTCAGCAGGAACAGGGAGAGGGGCCGCGCGTGGACGAGGGGATTTATCCCTTTCAGGGTCGGCCGGACCAGGCGCAGCGCGGAGGGTACGCCGGACGCGTTGTGGAGCAGGGCGCTGCCCGAGGTGATGGCGGCGTACCACAGGTAGTCGTCGGCCTCCCGGACCAGGAGGAAGAGCAGGATCAGCGACGCGGACTTGGCGGCCAGCGCCCGCTTGGCGATCGACGCTGGGTTCTCCATCCCCATGAAGAGGAAATCCATGCAGAAGGCGTTCATCGGGACCATCAGCCCGAGGATCAGGTACAGCGGCCAATCCCTGCGGAAGTCCGGGACGGCGGCGACCACGGCCAGGAAGACGAGCCCGGCCACGAGCGAGGACGCCGCGT
>CBILQL010000862.1:0-1877 GCA_966238865.1 uncultured bacterium | reverse complement strand
ATTGCAGTTCCTAGCGCGTCGAGCAGAGCCGTACCACCGCCCGGCCTATAGCTCGCCTCGTCGAGGGGTACCACCTCCTTGAGCGGCACGCCGGAATAGGCCACGGTATAGGAGGTATCGAAGAGAACCAGGGTCAGATGGCCCTCGCCCGGGAGAGCGGACTGGTTGCTTACAAAGCCGTTGAATCCCTCCAGGGTCGCCTTGCGTATGGACTCCATGGAACCCGATCGATCCAATACGAAAACGATTTCCGTTCTTTCCTTGCCGTACATAGTCTCTCCTGGCTTTTCAGGGCAAAGGTAATCGGGCTCACAGTCAAAACCTGACAGTGGGCTAAGTATCCCGATAAATCTTTTGCAGATCTTGGAGCTTTTCGACCAGTTTCGACCGGAGTTCCGGAGGATTGAGAATTTCGGCTTCCCCACCCCAGCGGAGGACATCGCCCAGGAGTTCGCGTCCATCCTGATAGGGAATTCTGAGAAGCAGCCGCCCGTCAGGAAGCATCAGGCGCTCCTGCCTGGGGTGCCAATTTTCCCTGGAAACAAACCGGGCTGCGGCCCCCGAGAAGGCGACCTCGGCGACTTTATCGGCCTTTCCGCCGAATATTCCATAGGCGGAGGCGAAATAGTCCTCAGCCGCTTCTTGTGAAACTGTTTCCGCCGACTCGTCCAACAGGTTGACGGACAGTATCCCGTCCAAGGAAAAAATGCGAAAATCCTCCCGCAAATGGCAGAAGACATCCAAGTACCAGTTGTCCCGATAGCGGACCACTCTTAGGGGGCTCACTTCCCGATCGGTGACTGTGCCGGAGAGAGCGTTCTGGTATCGGATCGCGAGACGCCTTTTACTGGATAGCGCATCGATGATGGGGTGGAAGATCGCGCCATCCACCTTGCGATTGCGCATGGACAGGAAGCGCAGCCGGGTTCGCAGACGCGCGGCAGGTATCCCTTGGGCCTTCAGAATGCTTTCCAACTTATCCCGTAGGGGTTTCAGGACCTGTCCGGAAAGGATCTCGGCCTGCAACTCCTCCATGCGCGCAGCCAATTCCAGCAAGGCCGACAACTCCTCGTCGCTGAACCATATTCCAGGCAACTCATAAGCTGCTCCATCCCGATAGCGGAACAGTCCCGATGTGCGATCGGCATCGATGGGTGCACCGAGGCGCGTGCGCATGAACCTCAGAGTGCGGAAAAGGGTGGATTCCGAGCCTCCCACGACCTGCACCAGCCGGCTTTTGGTCACACCGTATCGATTGAGGGACCGGTGGATGGCATATATTTTTTCCATGGCGAGCGCTCAGAAAATCTAACCACAAATCATGAATGGCATGAGCACTTCTCTCCTAGGAAGTTCTGTTTTTCGCACCAAAGGACTGAGTACTATATCTTGAAGGTGGCATTCAAGGACCTCACACTCGAGAAATCAAGGACAGGAAATACGCCGTGACGAACAATACAGCAAACGTGAAGCCAGCCAAGCATGGGGAACCCGAAGCCACCGCCGCTTTTGCCATCGTTACAATTGCTTCGATCGTCCTATCTGCCGTCCTTTTCTCAGCAGCCATCCTCTCTGGATGCACGGCTCAACGCGCTTCATCGGCCCGTGCGGCGGCCGCCAACCCGGCCGCTCCTCCCCATACCACCCCGACATCTGATGCTGCATCCAATGAGACTGCAAGCACTGCAACCGCACCTGTCGGCGCCTACGATACCGTCGCCCCCGACACCTGCCGTCCCTATTTCTTCGCCTGGCCCTTCCTGGACGCGAAAGGCATGGCGCCCCGGGGCGGATCCACCCGCGGACCGGCGGTGGAACCCATAGCGGGGCCCTCGGAGAACTGGACGCGCCTGCAATCCGCCCGATCCGGCGCCTTC
>CBILQL010000861.1:0-1895 GCA_966238865.1 uncultured bacterium | reverse complement strand
GCGCACCAGCGTGTCCGGCGAGAAGGGCTTCTGCAGGAACACCGCCTCCCCGGGCCCCGCGCCGATTTTCCGGCTGAAGTCCTCGGTGTAGCCCGAGATGAAAATCTGCCGCGTGCCGGGGCGGCGATCCCGCAGCGCCGCGGCCAGCTCGTGGCCGCCCATCCCGTTCATCACCATGTCGGTGATCAGGAGATCGATGGTCCCGGGATGCGCGTCGGAGAGGGCCAGCGCCTCCTGGCCGCTGGCGGCCTCCAGCACCCGGTATCCGTTGTCCTGGAGCACCTTGCGGATGAGGCCGCGCACCGCCGCTTCGTCCTCGGCGAGAAGCACGGTTTCGCTGCCCCGGGAACGCGCCGGCGAGGACGCGGCCAGGGCCTCGGCGCCGGCCTCCTCCCGCACCAGGGGGAGGTACAGGTGGACGGTGGTGCCCGGCCGGCCGTCCGGCCCGGATTCCGGCCCGCTGAAGACCTGGATGTGCCCCTGGCTCTGCTTCATGATGCCGTAGGCCATGGAGAGGCCGAGCCCGGTCCCCTTGCCGACCTCCTTGGTGGTGAAGAAGGGCTCGAAGAGGTGGGTCTTGACCTTCGCGTCCATGCCGTGGCCGTCGTCGCTGACGGAGACGCGGACGTATTCCCCGGGCGCGAGCCCCTCGTCGGGCTCCCGCGCCATCTCGCCCAGCAGGCCGCTCCGGCCGGGTGCCGCGACGGTGACGGCCGCGGCGGAGAGGCGCAGCTCGCCGCCCTCCGGCATGGCGTCGCGTGAATTGATGGCCACGTTGACGAGCACCTGCTGGATGCGCGCCGGGTCCGCCCTGACCCGGAGCGGGCGGGGCGGGAGCTCGAGCGTGTAGCGGAGGTTCTCCCCCAGGGTGCGGCGCAGGATCTCCATGGTCTCCGCGGCCAGGCGGCTCATGTCCAGCACCTTGAAGGAGAGGATCTGCTTGCGGCTGTAGGCCAGGAGCTGGCTGGTCAGGGACGCGGCCCGCTCCCCGGACTTGTGGATCTCCTCCAGGTAGAAGCGGAGGGCCGCGTCCGGGTCCAGCGTCTCGAGGGCCAGCGCGGAATAGCCGTTGATGGCGGTGAGCAGGTTGTTGAAGTCGTGGGCGATTCCGCCCGCCAGCCGGCCCACCGCCTCCATCTTCTGGCTCTGGCGCAGCTTCTCCTCGGACAGCCGCAGCGCGGCCTCGGCCTGCTTGTGGCGGGAGATGTCGGCCACGCTGGCGACCATGCCGGTGACCTGGCCGTCGCTGATCACCGGGACCAGGGAGCGCCGCACCGCCACCTTGGCGCCGCCGGCGGCCGTGAACTCGTCCTCGTTCTGGGCGGCGTCCTGGCTCCCGGCCGCCGGCATGCCGAGTGCGGCGGTGAGCCTGCCGAGGGGGCACGCCTCCGCGGCCTCCCCGTCGGCGGCGTGGTGGGGGTGCGCGGCGTGGTGGAAATGCCTGCCCATGAGTTCGGCCGGCGTGCGGCCCAGGAGGCGCGCGGCGGCCGGGTTGACGAAGAGGATGTAGCCCCCGGTGTCGGTGAGGAAGAGCGCCTCGGCGGTGGTGTCGGTGATGGTCTTGGTCAGCTCGAACTGGTAGCGCAGCTGCTTGGTGCGGACCTCGAGCTGCACCTCGGCGCGCTTGCGCGCGGTGATGTCGAGGAGGCTCACCACCGCACCCGAGAACATGCCCCCGAAGGCGGCCAGCGGCTTGGCGGCCATGAGCAGGTGGAAGACCGCCCCGTCCCGCCGGTCCAGGCGGACCTCCTGGGCCGCATAGGCGCTCCCGGCGAGCACGGAGGCGGCCGAGAACCTCCCGCCCGGCGGGCGGGCCCCGGCATCCGATCCGGGAAGGGCGGCGTCCGGCCCGTCCACGAGGAGCAGGGGGAAGGCCTCGTCGAAGGGCCTGCCCC
>CBILQL010000860.1:0-1904 GCA_966238865.1 uncultured bacterium | reverse complement strand
TGCAGTTCAGGGTTTTGCAGGCGCAGCCGTACCCGGTCCTTTTCCCGTCGCCCCTTGGACATTCGCACTGTCCTTGGCGGCGGCGGAATCCAGCACCGGCTTGGGATTCTGCTTGGTCACATTGATCTGGATTTGCTGGAAAACCTGGGGATTGTAAGGCACATGATCCCCGGTGGCGAATTGCAGGATCAAGGTATGCTGGCCTACCGGCAGATCCAGGACGGTTTCGGTTTCACCCTGGCCATAATGGATATGCTTGCCATCTTTCGGAATCGGCTGATTGCTGCCTGCCAAGGGAGCGTCCACAAGGATATGGAAATGCCCATGGCCCTCATTTACGCCTAACGTCGCAGGCTCGACAATGAGGTTTTCAGCCTTCATTTCGACACGGAATGGGCTTTCCACATTGGACCCATCCTCCAAATTGCCGAAATAAACGCGTTTTTGACTGCTCTGTCCGCAACCGATGTAGATGAGTGCTGTCGCCGCCAACCAGGTCCCACGAGATAAAACCTGTCGGATTGGGCTCATTCAACCTCCTTTTGTAATAAATTCAAATTCCTCAAGAGCTTTTGAATTTTTAAAATTAGCTCGGATGTATGGTTTTTTGAACTCGGTTTTCAACAATTTAATCCACGACTATGGAAAAGCATTTTTTGTTCTGATGGTTTTCAACAATTACCAACATGTTTTTGTGCAAAACTCGCATTTCACTGGACCTCTGTGTGTACTTGGTGAAGCGATATGCAAAACTTGCTTTCAACATAGCTGCGAATAGATTCTCAGGCATAACCTTGAAGCTTTGACCAGGATCTCCACTTTTCAACTTATGATATAAATCCTTTAAAATCAATCACTTGGGAGGGGAAAAGCAAGCTTTCACCACCTTTTCACATGCCTATTCCTATTCCTACTTCTAGATCGATCCAGAAGAGAATAGGAAACCGGGCATACAGTGAGTTCCTGTCTTCATCCGGTATGGCATCCGAAGGAGGCATCCCTCCCTTCCTTCCCGACAGGGCCAGGAAGGGTGAGGAAAGCTCCGATACGGGTATCCGGAAGGGTCGGCTAGGCGGATGCGTGAAAAGGTCACGCTGACCCCCTTCCGGGGCGTTTCCTGGAGAGGGCTCCGGGTCGAAACTCGTCCTTCATCCTATCCACTGGTTTGATCCGGAATCGGGACCTTTCCCCAATCCTTGCCCAGCCTGTTCCCGGTCTTTCAACCGGGATATCCACCGCGTGTTGAAGCGTACAAGGTCTTGGAGCGGGCGGCATGACGCAGCTTCCGCAAGGCGGTTTCCTTGATCTGCCGCACCCGTTCCCGGGTCAGGCCAAGGCGCGTCCCGATCTCTTCCAGGGAAAGCGTCGTTCCGATTCCAAGTCCGAAGTACATGCGCAGCACGCTGCCTTCCTTGGGGTTGAGCGAGGTGAGGGCGGCTTCGATGGCCTCCTGTACTTCCCAGGCGGACAAGGCTTCCTCGGGGCCTTCGGTCTTCTCGTCCCTCAGGATTTCGATGAGTCCCGCATCCTCGTCCGTGGACAGCGGCGCGTCCAGGGACAGGGGCTCCAGGTTGAGCTTGGCGTTCTCGTGCAGCACCGGTATTTCCACATGCATGTCCTCGGACAGTTCCTCGACCGTGGGCGCGCGGCCCAGGGTCTGTTCCAGGCGGGACTTGGTGCGCCCGATGCGCTGGAGCATGCCGATGCGGTTGGGTGGCAGCTTCACCAATCGGCTCTGGTCCGCGAGGGCCTGCAGGATGCTCTGGCGCACCCACCATACCGCGTAGGAGATGAACTTGAACTGCCGTGTCTCGTCGAAGCGGCGCGCGGCCCGGATGAGGCCGAGATTGCCTTCGTTGATGAGATCGGTGAGGGTGAGTCCCAGGTTGCGGAAGTTGCGGCAC
>CBILQL010000859.1:0-1912 GCA_966238865.1 uncultured bacterium | reverse complement strand
GGCGGCTTCGCTGCAGACGTATTCGTAGGGCGGGGAATCCTGGAGCACCAGGGCGCCCCCCGCATGCTGGTACGGGGAGTTGATGGACGTGACGTAGGACAGGGGCGGCACGAAGGCCACCGGATCCTTGGCGTTGATCACCCGCAGCAGGCTCACGTTCCTGAACTTCTCCACTCCCTCGTGGTTGGTGACCTTGGGCTGGCCGAAGGTCACGGTGCGCTCCAGCTTGTAGCCGTCGACGGTCATATAGTAGGTGAGCAGCACCGCCAGCGCGCCTCCCAGGGAATGTCCGGTGATGCGGGTGGTATAGGAAGTGTCCAGCTTCCTCGACAGGCTGTCGTAGAGTTCGGTGATGGCCTTCTGGAAGCCGGTATGCACATAGATGCCCAGCTTGGGGTCGAGCTGCTTGGTATACTGGGCGTCGGTCAGCACCGAGCGGACGTACTTGGTCTCGGTGCCGCGGATGCTGACGATCTGGCGGCGGGCCGCCGTGTCCTTGAGGAACAGGACCTGGCCCGAAGATTTCGGCAGGGGGAACATCTCCATCTGGTATTTCGCGCCGTAGGTCTCGAAATTGCGGGCGGAATCGCGGTACGCGTCCCGGGCAAGCCGGGCGCTTTCCGCCAGCTCCCGGAAATCGAAGCTCGGAATCGAGTCCTTGGAAAGAGTGCACAGGATCTGATTCCGCTTGGACGAGCTGCATCCCGTTTGCGAAACCATCGCCGCCAGGCACCCGATCCCGATCAGAACCGCCTTCAGCCGGTTCCCCGCAAGTATTATTCCCATCGACGCCTCCTTTATAGCCCCTGAAAGCATGGGACTCTTTGCCGCTCGATTGAAGAATAGCAAAACCGGCGCACGATTGAAAAGGGCCGGGACCCACCGTCCCTCACGCATCCTGTAGGTTACTCCGCCGGGACGTCACCTCAGGGCGCTTTCCTTGCGCATCCGGACCAATGCCTTCTCCCGGATCTGCCGGACCCGTTCCAGGGAAAGCCCCATCTCCCGGCCGATTGATTTGAGGGTGCCGCCCTCCTCCTGATCGATCCCGTAGACGTTGCGGATCACGAAGGTCTCCTGCTCCGGCAGGCGCTCCAGCAGGGTCCGCAGCGCATGCGTCCGCCGCTCGGAGGCCAGGATCTCGTCGGCCAGGGGGGCGGTATCGGCCCAGTCCCCGCCCTCCGGAGTCCCCGGCCGGTCCATGAAGCCCTGGGCCCGGACCCATCCCGGCTCCTCGCCGCCGCCGGCCTTGCGATCCCGCTTGAGCTTGCGCAGGCGGGCGTGCTCGTTGGCGGGCAGCCGGATGAGGGCCCCCCGGTCCTCGATGGCCCTCACCATGTAGCTCCGGATCCACCATACCGCATAGGAGATGAACTTGATGTTCGTCCGCTCGTAGCTTTCGATGGCCCGGACCAATCCCAGCACCCCTTCGTTGACGAGATCGGCGACCGGGACGGGGCAGGCGCGGTAGTGGAGCGCCACCTTGAGGACGAAACGCATATGAGCCTTGATCAGGCGGTTGCGGGCCGGTAGGGAGCCTCGCCGGGCCTCGGCGATGAGCGCCGATTCCTCCGACGCCTCGACGCGATCCAGGCGGCGGATTTCCGCCGCATAGCGTTCGAAACTCGGATCAGGATGAAGTCTGGGATTCCAAAAGCCTTCGGGCATGGACGCGATCCTTCTTGGTCTGCTGTTCGATCGACGGGACGGTTGCTTCCGGGGGACCGGAAGCGGGCTGGCCTGGTCCGGAGGATCAGGCCGCGGGCGGGGGAAGATCGCCGAGCAGGAAGACAGGATATCCGGTGAAGAAGCCCAGCGGAGGCCGGAAAGTCGCCGGCGATGCCGCGGCCAGGACCGGGGACAGGCGGAGGCGTGTCCGGGATTCGGCGCCAGCGGGTCCGCCGGTAGCTCC
>CBILQL010000858.1:0-1915 GCA_966238865.1 uncultured bacterium | reverse complement strand
AAGCCAGTGGCGCCGCTCCGCCGCAGGCCTCGGTCCCCGGCCCGAAGGAATCCGGACATGCCCGGGAACCCTCCGTTCCGGAGGTTCCGTCCGGCCCCTATTTCCTGGCGGTCGGCAACGTCGAGCCGCGCAAGAATTTCCCCGGACTCATCGCGGCCTATGCCCGCCTGCGCGGTCGCCGCGCCGACGCGCCGCCCCTGTACATCGTGGGGCACAAGGCCTGGGGCTACGCCGAGGCCGAAGCGGCGGCGCGCGCGCACGGGGTCGAAGGGTCGGTCCGCTTCACCGGCTTCGTCGACGACGCGGCGCGGGAGGCGCTCATCGCGGGCTGCACCCTGTTCGTCTCCAGCAGCCTCTACGAGGGCTGGGGGCTGCCCCTGTTCGAGGCCCTCTCCCTGGGACGGCCAGCCATCTACCACGGGGGGACCAGCCAGGACGAATTCGCCGAAGGCTTCGCGCTCAAGGCAGATTGCGCCGATCCCGAGGCCCTGTGCCGCGCCATGGAGACCCTGTGGCTGCAGCCGGGCGAGCGCGCCCGACTGGAAGCGGCGCTGGCGCGGGGGTTCGGGGCGGTGCGCGACTACGACCTGGAAGGCGCGCTGCGCGACGCCTTGCGGCCGCTCCTGTCCGAAAGGACTTAGGCGCCGCGCACAGGATGGCGGCCCGGCGCCGCGCCTAAGCGGATCCTGCGGACCCGGGCGGCGGACCGGGAGAACCTGGGGATCCGGGGGCTTCCCGGCCCCGGCAAGGCGTTCAGGGGCGCCGGGGAAGCGGCTCCAGGGCGTCGCCGTGGAGGTCGCCGCGGCAGGAATCGTTCTCCGGCGCGGGATCCAGGGTAACCCAGGAGTAGCGTACCCGCACCGTGTCCCCGGAGCGGAGGTAATCGGCGTGGTTGAGGAACTCGCAGGAGTTCAGCGAGTCCGCGGACAGGAGGCGCGGCTGGCCGCCGGCGGTATCGTCGTAGAAGAAGCGGTACCTGGAAGTCGACAGGGCGGGGGGTTCCAGCTCCAGGCTGTCGAAGGCGAGGACGCCGCGCACCAGGGCGACGGAGTCCAGGACGCCCCCCACGGTATCCAGGAGGCGCAAGGTCGGGCCGTCGCCGCGGGCGAAGCGCCGCAAGAGAGAGTCGTCCCGCGGGGACGCTTCGACGGGGCAGGCCGCGTTCCCGGGGAGCTGCAGGCGGACGCGGGCGGCGAGCCCGGAGGGGCTTGCCGGACCGGCGGCCCGGGGCTCGAGCTCAAGGAGCTGGACCTGGGTGCAGGCATACCCCGCGCGGAAGCCGCGGAAGAGGACGGGCGTGAGGCTGTCCTCCAAGGCGAAGCGGGCGCCGGGCGGCAGGAATTCCAGGCTATCCACCGGGACCTCGTCCACCACCAGGGGATCCCGGTCCGGCCACTCGCTTTCCGTGCAGCCGACCGCCCAGATCAGGCCCGCGACGGCGGCAGCCAGGAACATGGTTTTGGGACCCGGCAGCGGAGCCGACGGGAAGACGGCGGGAAACCGCCGCTTGCGCGGCCCGGGTTCAATCGAATCGGAATTCGCCGGCAGATGCATAGTCGTCCAGGGTTTCACCTTCCTCCAAGGATAGACATTTCTGGCCGGCCAGCAAGAACACGGCGCGTCCCAGGTCCAATCCCGAGGTCAGCCCCCAGCGCCTGACCACGTGGCCGGCCAAGGGTCCGAAATCGGACGCCGCCCGGTCCCGGAAGACGCGGCACAATTCCCGGGCCGCCACCGGCCGGTATTTGCCGGACGGTGCGGTGGACGGCGGGCCCGGAGCCCGCGCTCGCACCGGTCGATCTGCCGGTCAACTTCGCGGTAAACAACTGTCGAGGCGCGTTCCCTTCAATAAGAGCGTCTTATAGCGAGCCTGCCACGCCGCCGCATTACATGATTGACGGCACCATCTGGTATC
>CBILQL010000857.1:0-1922 GCA_966238865.1 uncultured bacterium | reverse complement strand
CAAATCCGTGGCTCCGGCGAGCGCGCGCCTGGTCATCGACCAGGCCGGGCCGTCCTGCGCCACGCGGGTCCTGCTGTCCAAGGTGATTGCGCGCAGCGCCATGCCCGCCATGGCGGTATCGGCGACGCTGCAACGCATGTCCAGCCCGCGCGGCGTCCTCAGCGCTCGCTTCCAGGCCTCCGCCGCGGCGCCTATCGCCATGATCGCCCATTTGAATTCCGGCCCCCTGATCGTGGCCTTCCAAAGGATCCAGGCCGGCCTGGTGGCCTTCAATGAAGTCACCGATGCCCAGACCGGGACCCTGGCCTCCCAATTCAAGCAGGTCGTCCGCTTCGAACGCATCGCGGAGGCGATAGCGGCCGGACCCCAACTGGGGGATTTCCGGGTGTTTCCCGAAGGCGCCAAGCCCACTTTGCTGTCCTTCGCTCCGCCCGGCGCCCCGGACAATGAGGCCGCCAGGAACTTCCGCGCGGCGGCCAAGGCCCATCAGGCCTACCTGCAAGCGGCGGTCGCGCAGCCTGTTCCGCCGGTAACACCCGGTTCGGCGCCGCAGCCTATGGACCTTGTCGCCACCAAGTCGGCCCTGCTGAAAAGCCTGGACCCCGCGAAGACCCTCGTGGCGCGCGTGCAGAATGCGATCGTGACCCGCGCACCCGTGACGGCGGGCGGCGGGCCGGGCGCCGGGTCGGCGGGAGGGTCCGGCGGAGCGGGGAGCGGAACCGGCGGCGCGGCGAGCGGGACTGGCGGGGGAACCGGCGATCCCCTGGAGCCGTTCCTGGAGGAGCCGGCCTTTCCGCAGCCCATGTACGCGCACCTGCGCGAGGTGTCGCAGGATTTCCTGCTCCCCGGCCTCGAGCAAGTGCCCGCCGATACCGTCACCTTGCTGGAGACCAATTCCAAGTTCGTCGAAGCGTACCTGGTCGGGTTGAATGCGGAGATGGGCCGGGAATTCCTGTGGCGGAATTTTCCCACCGGCCAGCGTGGGACGTTTTTCCGACAATTCTGGGATGTCTCCGCGGGCAGCGGCCAGCCCGACATCCAGCCCATCAGCGCCTGGGGCGGGAAACAGCTTGGTGAGAACGCCGAAGCCGGAGAGAAGCTGGTCCTGCTCATTCGCGGCGAACTGCTGCGCCGCTACCCGAATGCGGTGGTGTACGCCGTGGCGGCGGTTCACAAGGACGGGCACCTGGATTTGTCGGCCTCTCCGGCGGATGAGAAGCACCCGCTGTTCCGGGGGACGCTGGCGCCCGACATGACCTTCCTGGGCTTCGACCTCGAGCGCGAAACCGCCCTCGCCGATCCCGGCTGGTTCTTCGTCATCCAGCAGCAACCCACCGAGCCCTGCTTCGGGATGGACGCGGCCGACTTCTCCCAGCCCGCGCCTCCGGCGCTGTCGAGCTGGAACAACCTGAGCTGGAGGCACCTGGCCGGCACGGAGGAGGAGCTTGCCGCCCTGTCCCATGCTTCCATCAAGCAGGCCATGCCCGACGTGGACAAGGGGAAATGGGGACGGAACTCCGCCCATCAGGCCTATATCACCCTGCAACGCCCCGTGCGCATAGCCATCCATGCGAAAGACATGCTGGCCAAGGAAGCCGGTTAACCATGCGCACGCCACTGATCGACATCCCGGAAATCCCCGTCACGCCCGATCTGGCGATCCGGCTTTGCGCCGGTCCCGCCTTGCCGCTCCTGCTCCTTCCCGTGCGGCTGGAGACACGTTTCTTCGTCCTGCCCGACGGGAATTCCGAGCTGCGGGTGCGGGTGTATCCGGACAAGGCGCACGTGGATTCCCACGAGCCCGGCCTCACCGCCGACGAGCAGGAATGGGGCCGCCATTATTGGGAGGCCGCCTGGCGCGCCGCCACCGACGAGGAAAGGGCCAAGGCGGCCTGGAGGCAATTGGCCGATCGATTCGATCC
>CBILQL010000856.1:0-1922 GCA_966238865.1 uncultured bacterium | reverse complement strand
TTGTGAGCCCACTACACAACCTATCCGACTACGTACAAAGGGATCTCCACCCTATTTAATTAACTTGAGAGTCCGGAGTTTTCCTACGCACATTTAGCTTGATCCCCCACGTCCTGACCGACGGGCTTGGTGGCTGCTGTGCCCAGGGCTTCCGCGATCCGATTTATGCATTGGCCAGGATCATCCGTCATTCCGGAGAAAATCCGGCCGGTCTTTTCCAGCACGCGTTTCACGGTTGCTTCCGAGGGGAGCGCGATCACGGTCCGCCGGTATTCCGTATCCTCTTCCCTGACCTTTTCCGGCATTTCCGCCGCCAGGATTTGCGTGATCCCCTGAGCGATGGCGGCGACCTGCAAGAAGACATGGTAGGACTCGAACTTCTCCCACACCCCCTGTGAAATCTCTCGCCTCATCCGATGCGTGTACCTGTCGCCCCCAATCCGCCGCGCCTTGGACAGGGCACCAGTCCGGAAATGATAGGCGAAACTGCCGATGGAATGGACGGCGGACTTGAAGCTGACTTCGATTTTGAATCGGAGCCCATAGGCCGTGATGACATCCAAGGGCGAGAGATCAAGATCCGTGGTCATGAGAAAGACCGCACCTTTACCCCGATGGGGATGCCGGACGATGACGAACTTGACGAGCCCTTCCAGGGGCCGCCACACGAGAATGGCCTCCTTATACAGCAAGGTCACCCCCGTTTCTCCATAAAGAGGGCTATCCGCTTTCACGTACCCCTCCTTGTTCTTGGCCAATCCGTGTAGCCGTACCTTCTTCCCGTATTTCCTCGGCCGACCTCGCTTCCTTGCTCCCACGTCCTTGGGCGCCAGATAGGCCACGGCATTGCCCCGTGCTCGAGTGATCAGGTGGCCATCCATGCGCCTTATGGCCTTCGCAAACTTGCCGACTGCGTAATAGGCGTCGGCGACGAGGTAGAACGGGGTATGCCCCATGAGTTTGTCCAGGTAATCCGGCAGTCTGTCGATTTGGGAACGTCGATCCCGAGGGCATGCTTTGAGCCCTTCGAGGATCCGGGTGAACAACGGGATGGCGGCCACCCCAGCCAAGGAGCTCCAAAGGACCGCAATGGACTGCATGGAGTGGCCGGTGATGTACTCGGGCTTTGTATTGGTCGAGGCGCTTTGATGGAGCCGCTTGACGCCGGGCATGCGCCGGCCCGAGTGGGGTGCCTTGGTGCCGTCCACGGCCAAAAGGACCCGATTCCCGATACGGACAGCCCTACGGTGCCGGAGAAGGAGGGCCCCCCAAAGGGCGCCCAGACGGATTTGGCGCACCGCGGAGGAGGCGAAGAAGTCGAGGAGCCGCATGTAGACCCGCTCCCCGCCTCCCAGGGCGGCGGCCATGCCGGTCACGGCATCAATCCTGGGGCGGGTGAGAAAGGCGACCACTGCGCAGGAGAACCACAGGAAGGTCCTTTGCCTGGAGAATGCCGGGCGCAGGGAAGAGAGGATTCGGAGGGTTCGGAGCCAGAGGGGGTCAACCATAGTATAGTATATATATGCTATACTTACAGATGGGGCTGAATTTCGCATATTTTGGGGATGGGAGCGGAACAGGAAATCGCGAAGTTACAGGAGAAGGCATTGGAGGTTAGGGTCAAACTGGCGGCGGTGGGGCCGATGCGACCCGGGAAGCTGACCCGGCAGTACAAGGACCCGAAGGAGAAAAAGGGGGCCTACTGGCAGCTGAACTATACCTATCGGATGAAGAGCCGTACGGAGTATGTCCGCCCTGAATCCCTGAGCAGGATCAAGAAGGAGACCGGAGCATTCAAGAAATTCAAGGCGATGGTGGATGCACTGATTGACTTGGATCTGCGGATTTCCACCCTGAAGTCCGAGCTGGAAAAGGGGCGCCGATAGGCGAAATCAGGCCCGAGAACTCCGGACTCTCAAGTT
>CBILQL010000855.1:0-1949 GCA_966238865.1 uncultured bacterium | reverse complement strand
TATCACGGGCGTTCCTCCTCCCTGGTACCCGGCGGGACGCCGGTGCGGCGGCCGCAGGGGCAGACCTTCCAGGAACCCGGGCCCGGCGGCGGCCCTCGGGCGCCGGTTTTCGGCCCAAGCCGGTCGTTGGACTACGAGGTGGAGGCCGGCTTCCTGGTGGGGCCGGGCAACTCCCTGGGAACGCCCATCCCCATCGCCGAGGCCGAGGACCACCTCTTCGGCGTCTGCCTGCTCAACGACTGGTCCGCCCGGGACATCCAGAAATGGGAATACCAGCCCCTGGGCCCCTTCCTGGCCAAGAGCTTCGCCACCAGCCTGTCGCCCTGGGTGGTGACCCTGGAGGCCTTGGAGCCCTTCCGGTCGCCCGCCTACGCCCGTCCCGCGGGCGATCCGGCGCCCTTGCCGTACCTGGACCAGGGTTCCGCTTCGGCCCGATCCGGCTTCGCCATCACCTTCGAGCTGTTCCTCCTGACCGCGCGCATGCGCGAGGCGGGCCTTCCGCCGTTCCGCGTGAGCCGCGGCAGCAGCCGGGACATGTACTGGACTCCCGGGCAGCTCCTGGCCCATCATGCCAGCAACGGCTGCAACCTGCGGCCCGGCGATCTTCTCGGCAGCGGCACTTTGTCGGGCGCCGGGGCCGGCAGCGAAGGCTGCCTTCTGGAGCGGACGCGGGGCGGCAAGGAGCCGCTGGAATTGCCCGGCGGGGAGACGCGGAAGTTCCTCGCCGACGGCGACGAGGTGATTCTCAGGGGCTATTGCGAGGCGGAGGGCTTCGTACGCATCGGGCTGGGGGAATGCCGGGGTATGGTGCTGCCGGCCTTGGATCAGGGGACGACGAGATAGGATGTATCGCCCAGGATCACCCGGGTTTTTTTGAATGCCCAGGGAACCGTGATGGCGAAGGCATTTCGTCCGGACTCGAAGCGCACATCCGGGTGGAAGTAGAAGTAAACGTCGCCTCGTCCCAGCTTGTCTTTCCAGGGTTGGGCGAGAATGTTGGCTCCCGCCGGCACGGTATCGCCGTCCGGCGAGACTATCGGCCGATCCGCCGTGATCACCGCGCTATCCGCCACGAAAAAACCGCTGCAAGCCGCGCAATCCGACTGGGCGGATGCGGAAACGAATGCAGAAGTTGCAGTGGCGGCATTGGCGGTCAAGTGTGCCTGCTCGAAAGAGATGATCAAACCGGACGTCCCCAAGGTATCCATCCTCCGCCACAAAGTGTCGTGGAAATACACCTCGTATTCGCTGGTGGGGCAATGGTCGATGCGGCACTCCTCGCCGGTGTACTGGAAGCAGGCCGAGAGCAGGAGAATCCCCGCGACACCTGCCAGGATACGGCTTCGATTCAGACGTGTCAGCATGTAGTTTCCTTGGCGCGGGTCAGGTTCCGATAATATAGCAC
Source organism: uncultured bacterium (assembly GCA_966238865.1). Taxonomy (GTDB): domain Bacteria; phylum Fibrobacterota; class Fibrobacteria; order UBA11236; family UBA11236; genus CBILQL01. Next base: position 544 of record CBILQL010000855.1, on the reverse strand, counting down.
CGGAGCGGGGATCCGGCGCCGGGCCTCCGGCCCAAGTCCTGCGCCGCGCCTCCGGCCGTAGCCCAGTCACGCCTCCGGCTGAATCCCTGCGGCGGGCGGGCATTCCCCGCCGTTTTGATGCCCCCGGTCGATGAGGCTATATTTCCCCATTCACCACCAGCAGGATTCCATTCCATGGCCATCGCCCCCTCCATCGCCGAAACCGCCCGGAAGGTCCAGAACGGGGAGATTTCCTCCGAATCCCTCGTGCAAGCCTCCCTGGCCCGCATCGAGGAGACCAAGGGGCTCAACGCCTACATCTCCGTGCTGGCCGAGACGGCCCTGGAAAGGGCCCGCGGATTGGACAAGCGCCGCGCCGCCGGCGAGAAGCTGGGGCCCCTGGCCGGCATCCCCGTCGCCATCAAGGACAACATCACCTTGGCCGGCAGCCGCACCACCTGCGCCTCGCGCATCCTGGAGAACTTCGAAGCGCCCTACGACGCCACCGCCGCCGCGCGCCTCCTGGCCGCCGGGGCCGTGCCGGTGGGCAAGACCAACATGGACG
>CBILQL010000854.1:0-1949 GCA_966238865.1 uncultured bacterium | reverse complement strand
CAGAACGGTTCCGAGCAGATCTTCCTCCCGAAGTCCGGGGGCTGGAGGAAATCGACGACCATCGCCGTGAGCGATCCGGACCACCCCGAGACCGGCTCCGGGAAGGCCTCGCCCGGCCCCGCGGCGGTGCTGGCCTACGGACGGGCCTACGGCGATTCCCGCATGGGCATGGTGATGGAGCAGGGCGGCCACGACCTCAACGCCGGCAGCGTGGAAGCCCGGGTGGCCGCGCAGCGCGCCTATTTCAACTTTATCCTCCTGGCCGGCGTGCACAAGGCCATCGCCATCGTCGAGCCCGTCTTCCCCGACTCCCTGGTCGGCGGGAAGAACTACACCATGACCGTCTCGGCCTCCGGGGGCGTGGGAACCATCAGCTACCAATGGAGCAGCGATTGCGGCGGGACCTTCTCGAACCCGAAGGGCGCCACGACCGTGTTCAAGGCGCCGTCGAAGGCGGGCAAATGCGTCCTCAAGGTGGAAGTCTCCGACCAATGCGGGCGGCTGAACTTCTCCTCCGTGGTCTCCAACATCGTCCCCGGCGACGGGAACGACGACCCTCCGATTGACACCATCCCGCCGCCGGTCCTCGTGGAGAAGCGGACCCTGGACGTGTTCGTGACCTTCGCGAACGGCTCCAAGAGCGATCCGGGCACCGGCAAGGATCGGACCCCGGACTTCGACGTGAGCTTCCCGAACGTCATCGTGGCCGTGGACAAGTCGGGCAACCCCATCAAGGGCACCACCGACGGCAAATGCACCAATTGCCAGGTGGGCTCGAACGGCGTCTTCATCGGGCCCATCATCAACCTGGCGGTCACCGGGCCCGTCCACTACCTCCTCACCATCTACAGCACCTTGGGGGAATTCATCGGCAGGGCCGAGGGACGCGTCTCGGAAGACGACCTTCCCCTCCTCGACAGCGAGACGGTGGGAGACAAGGACGGCGAGCGCGTGCGGTATCTCCAGCGCATCATCTGGACCGCGCGCAGCCAGGACGGCCAGCGCGTGGGCTCGGGGGCCTACATCCTCCACGCCGAGCTGCGCTACCCGGCTGACGCCGCCAAGGGAATCCGCGCCTCCACCGAGACCTACCTCAAGCGCTTCGGGCACGTCCGCTAGGCGGCCGCGCTATTTCACCAGCAGCATCTTGCGCGTCTTGGAGTAGCGCGCGGCCGTGAAGCGGTAGAAGTACTGCCCCGAGGGCATCTCATAGCCCTTGTCGTCCCGGGCATCCCAGATGAGCCGATACTTGCCCGCCGGCAGCGCCTTGTCCGCCCGCAGCAGGGTGCGGACCAGGCGTCCCCGCGCATCGTAGATGTACAGGCTCACCTTGGCCCTCTCCTTCAGGGAGAAGCGCAGCGTGGTGATGGGATTGAACGGATTGGGCTGGTTGGGCAGGATGGCCGTCTCCAGGGGATTCGCCGGGACCGCGGTGCGGGGGCCGTATTGCTCCTTGGCCCCGTGGAAATCCACCGCCTCCAGCAGGTACTCGTAGGCGGTCCCGATGGCGGCGGTGCGGTCCACGAAGACATAATCCCGGGTGGTGGCGGAGGATCCGCCCGGGGCTCCCGGAATCAGCTTGGGGTTGAGGCGGATGTATCCCAGGGCCGTCAGCTCCGCGGCGGTTAGGGATTGGCTGGGCAGGGAATCCAGATCGGTGGCGGCCGTCTTGCCGGCGGCGGAAGCTTTGCCGGTGGCAGAGACCTGGGCTGCGGCCTGGACGACAGCCGGGGAGCCGGCCGGGGACACGAACTCCGGGGCCGCCGCGACCATGCGGGGATCGACCTCCAGGGCGGCCAGCGTCGGGGGCGGCTGGACCGACGAGGCGCGCCGCCAGATGTTGAAGCCCAGGTTCTCGAACTCGCTTTCCGTGGCCCACTTGAGGGTGTCCACACCCTCGCCGCCCACCGCCTCGAAGCGGTTCAGGGTCACCGCCAGGCCGGTCTTGT
>CBILQL010000853.1:0-1971 GCA_966238865.1 uncultured bacterium | reverse complement strand
GGCTGGCGACTGCCGGACGCCTGGGCGGCCCTGGGACGACCCAAGGTTTCGGTACGCCGCCACCACGCTCCGGCCCGGTCTTTATCCGTGACGCAGGATTTTGACGCGGCGGGCCGCAGGCTACCGGCGGTCCCGAAGGCGGCCGGCATGCGGTTCAGGCCCCCGCCGTGAGCAGGTAGCGCCAGGCGGGAACAACTTCGACCCGGCTGCCGGCCAGGACCAGGTCTTCCGGACGCCCTGTGGCGACGATGCGGGCTTCGTGGGGCTTCAACTCCCGGATCGCCTCCTCCAGGGCCGAGATCTCCCGGCTCCGGGTGGACTCATCGCCCATATCCCAGCAGACCTGGATGACTCCCGTCCTCCCGGCTTCATCCCGGTAGACGAAATCCACCTCTTTCGCCGAGCGGGTCCGATGGTAGGAGACATCGATGCCGCGCCTCCTCAGGCTCAGGAAGACGGCGTTTTCCAGGGTCCTTCCGTCGCTCTGGGTGAACCGGGATGCGACAGATTGGACCATGCCCGTGTCGACGCAATACCACTTTTTCGGATTCGCCTGCCGCTTGGCGGCGGAACGGGAGAAGATGGGAACGGGAAAGAACAGGAAGGCATCGTGCATCCACTCCAGGCAGGACGCGACGAAGGTCTTGCTCGCGGAGTGACCGGCCGCCTGCAGGGCCGTCGTCAGGCGATTGACGGATTGCAGGCAGGCGTTATCCTGCATCAGACGCAGCCCCAAGTCCCGCACGGCGGTGGGGTGGGGAGAGTCGTTCCGCAGGATTAGGTCGCGCTGCAGCACGGCGGAGAAATACTCCTGGTGGAGGCGGACGCGGGTCACTTCGGACAGGCCCACGGACTCCGGGAATCCGCCCCAGGAAAGGAACTACCCGCAGGCGTCCATGATGACGGCCTTGTCCTCCTCGCTGTCGGGGCGTTCCGGCAACCCGGAAGCCCGCAGGTATTCCGGGAAGGAGTATGGGAACAATTCATAGGACAAGGAGCGGCCCCGCATGCGGGTGGCTATCTCCCGGGACAGCATGCGCGACGAGGAACCCGTGAGATAGACCTGCCAGCCCAGGTTCTGCTGGATGCGGTGGACGAATCCTTCCCAACCGCTCGTTTCCTGGATCTCGTCGAAGAACGCGTGGACCTTGGCTTGCGAACGCCCCCGCTCCGCGAGGAATGCCTCCACGATCCATTGGAAATCGTCCTTGCCCATTCCCGCCAGCCGCTCGTCGAAGAAATCGAGATGGAGGATATCTTCCCGGCGGACGCCGCGCGAAATCAAGGCGGCCATCCATTGAGCCATCACGGTGGACTTGCCGGACCTGCGGACCCCCATGAGTACCGTCGCTTTTCCCGGCAGGACGTCCGGGTTCAGCCCGCGAGGGATTCCCGGAGGCGTTTCCGGGATCCGGCGGGTTTCCACCAGTTCCCGAATCACGGCTTTAAGGCTGTCTCGCATAGTGGTAAAAAATATTACCACTTTTGATTAAAAGTGGTAAGAATTTTTACCACCTTTGCAAAATCGCGGTATCCGGGCTGGAAACGAGGCTTTTGGCTGCTTTCCAGGGCCGCCGAAGGCGGTGACGACCCTCGGGGAACTCAACCCAAATTGCTCAGGGCGGGGCCGCCTCGGAATCCTCAGCCTAGGTCGATCAGGGCGGGGCCGCCCTCGGAATCCTCAACCTAGGTCGCTCAGGGCGGCGAGCCGCGCCGTGGACGCTACCCTAAATCACTCAGCGCGGCTTTCAGCTTGCCGATCTTGTCGCGCTGGGTCTGGAGCTTCGCCCGCTCGCCTTCCACCACCTCGGCGGGGGCGCTCTTCACGAAGTTCTCGTTGCCGAGGCGCGCGCGGTACGCTTCCAGGGCAGCAGTCGTCTAGGTCATGCTCTACGATCAATCTAGCGTCGGTCTCGGCGGCTCGCCTGTTAGATTTTGCTGATATGGGGGGTTTGGAGCTATCGGGAGATA
>CBILQL010000852.1:0-1980 GCA_966238865.1 uncultured bacterium | reverse complement strand
AAGCGGAACTCGTGGAGCGTCGCGCTGGTGGCCAGGTCCGGCAGCGCCAGGCTGAGGACCGCGCCCAGGGCGATCAGGGCTCCCAGGCGCGCGATGCCCACGGAGCGCGCAATGCCGTCGGGCCGCCCGGGCCGGACGTCGGCGAGACGGAGGAAATCGTCCTTCAGCCACCAGAAGAGGAACGGCAGCAGGCCGAACTTGTAGCGCGGAAGCCACAAGGTGGGGATGACGACGGTGTACCCGAGATACAGCGCCCAGAAGAAGAGCAGAGGATAGAGGCGGGGGAGGTGCTCCCGTATCCCGGCTTTCCAGGGGAAGGCCCGGAGATCGGAAAAGGTCTTGGCCAGGGCCACCGCCAAGGTGAGCGCCGAGAACCAGTGGATGTCCCAGAACACCGAGCGCAGCGCGTTCCCCAGGCGGGCGGCCGGCCCGGCCGACTGCGAGACGCTGAAGAACTTGGAGAAGGTGAGTTGGAAGGGATAGGCGAACGGCAGGTCCATTACCAGGCAGGTCGCGGCATAGGCAGGCAGGAAGACCGCGGCCGCGACGAACGGGACCGCCAGGGTCTGGAGCAGGCCCCGGAGGTCCGGCCGGCGCAACAGGTTGAGGGGCGCCCATACCGCGAGCACGGCCAGGGGTGTGGTGAGCTTGCAGGCGAAGCCGAAGGCGAACACAAGGCCGAGCCGGACCGCGAAGCGCAGCGGGACGGCGGAGCCCGGCGGCCGGTCAGCGTCCCCCTCTTCCGTCAAGACCCGGATGAACAATGCCCCCCACAGGGGCAGCAGGGAGTTGTCGATGTCCAGGAAGAGGAAGCCCTGATGGGTGAACGGCAGCAGGAAGAACAGCAGCGCCGAGGCGAAGGTCCGATTCCCGGCGGGCTCGGCCTCCGGGCCGCGGCTGCGGAGTCCGAGCAGCAGGAACAGCGTCCCGAAGGTGCAGGCCGTCTGCAGGAGGGCGGGAGCGAGCAGGATGCCGGAGACCTTGACCAGGAGGCCGAGGATCAGCAGCATCAGGGGCGGGTGGAAGTTGCCGGGGATCTCCCCGGCGTCGGGCAGGGTCTGGGCCAGCCTGCCCTTCTCGGCCAGCTCCCGGGCGTGCAGCAGGAAGTCCGCCTGGTCGTCCACGTAGTGGCCGCAGGCCCGGAAGCCCAGCAGCAGGGCCATGCCCGCGCACAGGAGGACGGTGGCCGGGTCGGGCCGGAGGCCGGGCCTATTGCCGAGCCGTCTGCCGAGCCGGGAAAGGGACCAGGGGCCGGGCGACACGCTCAAGGCGCCTTCAGGGCAGCCGGTGCCGCAGGATTTGCAGGAACATCTTGATGCCGAGGCCCACGGCCTTGAGTAGGTTTCCCGTAACCGAGGAAGTACCTACCCTGGGGCAATAGTTGACGGGAACCTCGATGAAGGAGAAGCCTTTCTTGATGACGGAGAGGGTGAGCACCAGCCCGAAGTCGCTGTCCCCGGTGCCGAAGCGGCCCTGCAGGGATTCGTACACCTTGCGATGGAGCAGACGGTAGGTGCAGCCCACGTCGGTGAGGTTGGTGGTGTTGTAGAGGATCTCGATGATCTTGGCCTCGGCCCAGTTCCCCCAGCGCAGGAGGCCCCGCATGTTCGCGCCGCGCCAGATGAGGGTCTGGGATGTGCGGGTGCCTACTACGTAGTCGAAGTCGTCGGCGTAGGCCACCAGCTTGTACAGGTCCCGGGGCAGGAAGGTCCCGTCGGGCTCGCAGATGACCAGGTATTCGGACTTGGCGTTGCGCAGCCCCGCCTGGATGGCATGGCCGTAGCCCTGCCGCGTCTCGAACACCTCGACGGCGCCGCTTTCCCGCAGGCATTCCGAGGTCCCCGGCTCGGCGTTGTTGTTGACCACGATCACCTCGTCCACGATCCCGGTATCCTGGAACCCGTCCACGATGCGCCGCAGCGATCGGCTCTCGCGATAGGTGGGGAGGATGACGGAAATGCTGCCCGGCTTCCTCATGCG
>CBILQL010000851.1:0-1994 GCA_966238865.1 uncultured bacterium | reverse complement strand
CTGGAGCTCTCCAACGTGGAGCTGGCCCAGGAGTTCACCGACATGATCACCACCCAGCGCGGCTACCAGTCGAACGCCCGCGTCATCACGGTGAGCGACAGCCTGCTCGAGGAGCTCGTCAACCTGAAGCGGTGAGCGGCGCGTGAAGCATCGGAGTCCCGACCCCGTTCCCCCCGATCGTCCCGGCGGCGGCCGCACCCCCTGCGGCCGGTCCCCCGCCGGGACCCCGGCGGGACGCGTTTTCCGCCCGGAAACCGGGATCGGGCTGGAAGCCTGGACCCTCTCCGTCCGCAGGCGGGAGCTGCGCGGACGGTCGCGGGCCTGGACGTTGAATCCCGGAATATCGATAAGGTACAATGGGGCAGGCCCTTACCCATGATCGAAGTCACCAAGATGAGCGGGGAACGCGTGTTCGTGAACGCGGATCACATCGAGACCGTGGAGGCCCAGCCGGACACCGTGCTGGTGCTCTCGAACGGCAAGCACATCCTCGTGCGGGAGAAGCCGGGCGAGGTCGTGGCCCGGATCGTGGCCTACCAGCAGCTCGTACGCTCCGGTCTCAGGGCCGCCAGGCCGGCCCGCAAGGGACAGAGGACGCGGGGCGGAAACGGGGATTGAGGCGCTGAATGGCTGAAGAGAAACCGAAGGAAGCCCCCAAGGCCGAGAAGCCGAAAGAAGGCGAGGAGGCCGCCAAGGCCCCCAAGAAGGGCCTCAACAAGAAGGTCCTCATCATCGCCGGCGTCATCGCGGCCGACATCGCCCTGATGGCCGGCCTGGGATTCTGGATCGTGGGCAAGCTGAAGGCAGACAAGGGGCCGGATCCCGCGGTGGAGGCCCTCCGCAAGCACGAGGAGGAGGAGAGGGCGCGCAAGGAGGCCGTCACCCGCATCGGCCACGTGCTGCCCAAGCCGCTGCCCTTCACGGTGAACATCGGGGGGACGGCCGGCGAGAGCCATTACCTGAAATGCGCCATCCAGCTGGAATGGGAGGGCGAGCACGGTGCGGACGCGGCCGGCGGCGGAGGCCACGGCGGCGGGGGCGCGGCCCTGGACGCCACCGGCCAGGAGATCGAGAAGCGCATGCCCAAGATCACCGACATCATCATCAACATCCTGAGCGCCCAGACCTACGCCGACCTCCTGAAGCCGGCCGGCAAGCAGAAGATCAAGGAGGCCATCGTCGCCGAGATCAACGCCATCCTGCCGGATCCGGCTCCCCCCGAGGGGGAGGGGAAGAAGGCGGCCGAGGGGCACGGGAGCGGCCACGGCGGGACCCAGGGCAAGATCCGCAACGCCTTCTTCACGGAGTTCATCGTCCAATGAGGGGCGCGCCATGAGCGACATCCTTTCCCAGGAGGAGGTGGGCGCCCTCCTCAACGCCGTATCCACCGGCAGCCTGGTTCCCGACGGGGTGGCCGACAAGGGCGCACCTGAGCCGGCCGGGGCCTCCGCCGAGGACCCGTCCCGCGACAAGTCCGTCATCCTGTACGATTTCCGCAGGCCGGACCGGGTCTCCAAGGACCAGATGCGCACCCTGCAGAACCTGCATGACGGGTACGCGCGCCTCCTGTCCACGACCCTTTCCTCCTACCTGCGCACCCTGGTTGAGATCGACATCGTCTCGGTGGATCAGCTCACCTATTCCGAGTTCATGATGTCCATCTCCAACCCGAGCTGCATCTACGTGTTCCAGATGGAGCCCCTGGAAGGCGCGGCCATCTTCGAGGTGAACCCGAGCCTGGTCTTCTTCATCGTGGACCGGCTCTTCGGCGGCCAGGGCAAGCCCTCGGAGCACAACCGGGAGCTCACCGACATCGAGAAGAACGTGCTCACCAAGATCGTGGAGCGGGCACTGCTCAACCTCAAGGAAGTGTGGGAGCACGTGGGCATCTTCACGCCCAAGATCGAGAGCTACGAGACCAATTCCCAGTTCGTCCAGATCGCGCCGCCCAACGAGACCGTCATCCTCATCTCGCTCGAAGTCCGGATGAAGCA
>CBILQL010000850.1:0-2011 GCA_966238865.1 uncultured bacterium | reverse complement strand
GGCCGGCCTCCTGGCGGCCGCCGATCTCGGCGATCTCAAGAAGGGCGGCTACGTAGTCCTCGACGCGACCCCGGCCAACGGATTCAATCTCTTCTACGACTCCGCCGAGCCGGCCGGGACCCTGGACAAGCTCTCCCAGGCCAAGCCTTCGGGCTATCCGGTGTGGCTGCGCCTCGCCAAGTCCGCAAACCGCTTCTCGGCCTGGTACCGCAAGCGCGCCGAGGACGCGTGGACCCCGATCGCGAGCAACGTCACGCCGGTGGGCGCCGCGGCGCCGTCGCAGCTGGCGCTCGTGAGCCTCAGCCATGACGCCGCCGCGGACGGCAAGGCCGTCTTCGACGATTTCGCCTGCCTGCATGCGCCCACGTCCGTTTACCGGTTCGCTCCGATCCCGCCGCGCGCCGCGGTTCCATCGGGAAGGGCCGTAGCGCGCGTATTCCCGGGATCGCGCGACGCCGCGGGACGTCTCCGCGGGGAGCCGTTCCTTTTCCTCCGCCCCTGATTGTTATATATATTCTTTCCGAAATCTCCCCGGCGGATTCCCCGCGTCTCGAGGCGCGGGCGGGGCCGGATTCCCTGGAAGGAAGGTCCAATTTTGGCGGCCGAGGCCAGCAAAACCCTGATTATCGCCGAAAAACCCTCGGTGGCCGCCGACCTGGTCCGCGCCCTCCCGGAGAAATTCACCAAGGAGGACAACTACTACGAGAGCCCCTCCTACCTGGTGTCCTACGCCATCGGCCACCTGGTCTCCATCGCCAACCCCAAGGAGATGGACGAGCGCCTCAAGTCCTGGTCCCTGGACAACCTGCCCATCATCCCCGAGAAGTTCGTCATCGCGGCCCTGCCCAAGACCAAGTCCCAGCTCTCCACGCTGGCGAAGCTGATCAAGCGCAAGGACGTGAAGGAGATCATCAACGCCTGCGACGCCGGCCGCGAGGGCGAGCTGATCTTCCGCTATATCCTCCAGTACGTCTCCGGGACCAGGCCCGTCAAGGCGCGCATCCGCCGCCTGTGGCTGCAGAGCATGACCAAGAACTCGATCGAGGAGGGGTTCAAGCGCCTGCGCAGCGACGAGGAGATGCAGAACCTCTACGCCGCCGCCATGTGCCGCTCCGAGGCAGACTGGCTGGTGGGCATCAACGGCTCCCGCGCCCTCACCGGCTACAAGAACCAATGGGGCGGCTTTTTCCTCACCCCCTGCGGCCGCGTGCAGACGCCGACCTTGTCCATGCTGGTGCACCGCGAATGGGAACGCGAGAAGTTCGTCCCCAAGGACTACTGGGAGGTCCACGCGACCTTCGCCGGGGCCGGCAAAGGCGGCGGGGAATATCCGGGCCGCTGGTTCGATCCCGAGTTCCGGAAGAAGGACGACGACGAGGAGGGGGGAAAGCCGGAGCGCATCTGGACCGAGGCGCGGGCCCGCGAGATCATCGCCAGGTGCCAGGGCAAGCTGGCGGCGGTGACCGACAGCCAGAAGCCCTCGACCCAGGGCGCCCCTTCCCTGTACGACCTCACCAGCCTGCAGCGCGACGCCAACGCCCGCTTCGGCTTCTCCGCCAAGAACACCCTGGGTCTGGCCCAGGCCCTGTACGAGCGCCACAAGGCGCTCACCTATCCCCGTACCGATAGCCGCTATCTTCCCAACGACTATCTGCCCATGGTGAAGAACCTCTTCGAGAGCATGGCCAAGGGCGGCCAGGGCGCGGACGGGGGGCTCGGCCTCGGCCGGTTCGCCGCCGAGGCCCTGCAGAAGGGCTTCGTGCGCATGGACAAGCGCGTATTCGACGATGCCAAGGTCAGCGATCACCACGCCATCATCCCCACCGGCACCGTGCCCGGCGAGCTGTCCGAGCCCGAGCGGCGCATCTACACCGCCGTGGTCCAGCGCTTCCTGGCGGTGTTCTTCCCGCCGGCGCGCTTCCTCAACACCACCCGCATCTCGGTGGTCGAGGGCGAGAGCTTCCGCACCGAGGGCAAGGTGCTGGAGGAGCCGGGCTGGAAGGCCATCTAC
>CBILQL010000849.1:0-2016 GCA_966238865.1 uncultured bacterium | reverse complement strand
ACCCATCGGCGTACCTTCTAGGTACGCTCTCAGGGTTTTCGGGGCCTGCCGCCTTCCCAACGGCAAGGCCGTTGGGACCCAAAACCAACTGGCCCTTGGGCTCCTCGCTCGCCCTCGCGACGGAGGGGGTATTCAGACAGACCCTAGAGTGCTATTTTTCGCAGCGAGGCGGTGTTCCCGCCGACGCTGCCGGGAGCTGCGGGCGCGACCTTGGGATTTTTGCGGTTTACCCTTGCCCCTCCTCTGACCGGATGCTTTAATTGAACTGACCGATCACGAGGGATGAAGACGCACCCCAGGCCATGCCCCAAATCGAAATCATCGCCACCCCCGCCCCGCTCAAGCGGAACGTCTTCCCGCTGAAGCAGGGCGCCAACCTGCTCGGCCGCGAGCGGGGCTGCGACATCGAAATCCCGGATCCCCGCATCTCCGCCCGCCATTGCATCATCATGGTGGAGGGCGAGACGGTGGAGTTCATCGACCAGAACTCCACCAACGGCATCCTCCTCAACGACGTGCGCACCCGCAAGGCGCGGTGGCTGCCGGGGACCCGCCTCGTCATGGGGAACACCGAGCTCGTCCTCCAGGGGGCGCAGCGCGCAGGCGGCGGGACGTCCGTCTGGGGCGCCTCCAGCATGGCCCTGAACAACTCCATGTTCGATTTCAACATCGTCAAGGAGAAGAAGATCGGCGAGGAGGCGGCCGCCGGGCCCGACGCCTCCCAGGCCGACCCGGACAAGTTCGCCCGGCGCATGCAGGCCGTGAACCGCGCCGTCAAGGCCGTGGGATCCTCCACCGCCGTCCCGGGGCTGCTCGACAAGGTGATGACCCTGCTCTTCGAGGTGATGCACTGCGACACCGGCTACATCCTGCTCACCGATCCCGCCGACCTCGACCACGTGAGCGCCCACCTCGCCTACGAGCGGGGGCGCCGCAAGGAGAACCTCGACGACAAGCTGTACAGCCGGACCCTGGTCGCCACCGTGATCCAGAACAAGTCGGGATTCATCTTCGACAGCGACGAGAGCGCCGGCCAGGACCAGAGCCTCAGCATCTTCGAGCTCCGCATCAAGACCGCCCTCGTCTGCCCCATCCACTCGGAAGGCAGGATCTTCGGCGTCATCTACCTGGACCAGAAGAAGCGCGGCGCCAAGTTCAACTCCGACGACCTCGACCTGACCATGAACATAACCGGCATAGCCGGCATGGCCATCGAGAACCTGCAGCTCTACAAGAAGCTGGAGACCGAGTCGCTGATCCGCGACCACCTGAAGCGCTTCCTCTCCCCCAACATCGCCGACAAGATCATCGCCGAGCGCGGGGTCAGCGACTTCCACCTGCAGTCCCAGAAGGCCACCGTCTCCGTGCTCTTCGCCGACATCCGCGGCTTCACCCCCCTGTCCGAGGCCCTGGCCCCGCTGGAGGTGGCCCAGCTCCTCAACAGCTATTTCTCGGAGATGTGCGCCATCGTGTTCGCCAACGGCGGCACCCTCGACAAGTTCATCGGCGACTGCATGATGGTGCTCTTCAACGCCCCGGTGCCCCTGGCCGACCACGAGTTCGTGGCCGTGAAGACCGCCCTGCAGATGCGCGCCCGCCTGCGCCAGATGCTCCCCGCCTGGAAGGAGAAGGGCATCCCCGAGTTCCAGGTGGGCATCGGCATCAACAGCGGCGAGGCGGTGGTGGGTTCCATCGGCACCAGCGCGCGCATGGAATACACCGCCATCGGCGACACGGTGAACATCGCCTCCCGGCTGTGCGGCATCGCCAAGCCCAATCAGGTGATCATCTCCGACCCGGTGATCGAGAAGGTGAAGGATCGCTTCCGCACCGTGACCCTGGGGGCCACCCAGCTCAAGGGCAAGAGCCGCCAGGTGATGGTGCACGAGGTGCTGGACGACCTGGTTATCTCGGGCCCGGGCTGAAGGGCAGCGCCAGCACGCTCCAGAACCGCCCGGAGGGCGGATACGGCGCGCCGGCCTCCACGCCCTGCGCCGCCGGCTGCCGTCCGGGCCG
>CBILQL010000848.1:0-2027 GCA_966238865.1 uncultured bacterium | reverse complement strand
TCATGACCCCGGACGGGGTCATCACCCATTACAAGGGCAAATATACCCAGCAGCGGGAACCCCAAGCCAGCCAACTGTTCAAGGATTTCACCCCTAAATCCCCATAAATTGGCATACTCTTAGCTCTCTGATTGATTGTCCAAGGAATTGGATGGGATTTTGGAAAGCTCGGGGATACATGGCACGACAACAATTGACAAATAGAGCCTTTTGTTACAAAAGGTCATCTAATGTCAGAGGTTGTCAGCGGTTCGTTCGATTCGCCGGGAGGACATTTTTTCTAGATTCCCCAACGCTTAAAATGTCCTGCTTTTACAGTGCAGGACCTGAAGACAGAACCACCTTCCAGGAGGAAATTAGGAAATGAGCTCTGCCGCCGATGCCATCAAATTAGCCAAGGACAATGGGGTCCAGTTCGTGGATCTCCTGTTCGGGGACATGTTCGGGTCCCTCCAGCACTTCACCTTCCCGGTCAGCCGCCTGGACGAGAACATGTTCAAGAACGGCATGGCATTCGACGGCTCCTCCATCAAAGGATGGAAGGGCATCGAGGCCTCCGACATGATCATGAAGCCGGACGCCTCCACCGCCTTCATCGACCCCTTCACCCAGGTCCCCACCATGGGCGTGTTCTGCGACATCATCGAGCCCCGCACCGGCCAGGCCTACAACCGCGATCCCCGCGGCATCGCCAACAAGGCGCTCGCCTACCTCAAGAGCACCGGCCTCGGCGACATGGCTTTCATGGGCCCGGAACCCGAATTCTTCATCTTCGACAGCGTGAAGTACGGCTCGGACTTCCGTCAGAGCCACCTCCAGATCGAGACCGGCGAGGGCCCCTGGACCTCCAACTACGACGGCAGCCTGGCCCACAAGGTGGGCTTCAAGACGGGCTATGCCCCCGCCGCCCCCCAGGACACCCTGATGAACATCCGGTCCGAGATCGTCCAGAACCTCATCAAGATGGGCCTCACCCCGGAAATCCACCACCACGAGGTGGCCACCGCCCAGTGCGAAATCGGCGTGCAGTTCGGCACCATCATCACCGCCGGCGACCAGGTGCACAAGCTGAAGTACGCGGTCAAGAACACCGCCGCCAAGTACGGCAAGACCGCCACCTTCATGCCCAAGCCCATGTGGGGCGACAACGGCTCCGGCATGCACGTCCATACTTCGATCTGGAAGGAAGGCAAGAACCAGTTCGCCGGAGACGGGTACGCCAACCTCAGCAAGCAGGCCATGTGGGCCATCGGCGGCATCATCAAGCACGGGAAGTCCATCCAGGCCTTCTCCAACAGCTCGCTGAACAGCTACCGCCGCCTGGTGCCCGGCTACGAGGCCCCGGTGAACCTGGCCTACTCGGCCACCAACCGGTCCTGCTCCATCCGCATCCCCTACGTGCAGGGCGACAAGGCCCGCCGCTTCGAGTTCCGCTGCCCGGACTCCTCCGGCTCGCCCTACCTCACCTTCGCGGCCATGCTCATGGCCATGGTGGACGGCATCAAGAAGCAGATCGATCCGGGCTCGCCCTCGGACAAGAACATCTACGAGCTGCCCCCGGAAGAGCTCAAGAACATCCCGTCCACCTGCGCCAGCCTCTCCGAGGCCATCTCCGAGCTGGAGAAGGACAAGGAATGGCTGACCGCCGGCGACGTGTTCGACGAGGACATGATCGACGCCTACATCGGCATCAAGAAGGCCACGGAAATCGAGCCGAACAAGCTGCGCCCCACCGCGCTCGAGTTCGAGCTGTACTACCACGGCTGATCGGAACGGAAAAGTCCCCGGACCGCGGCGCGGAACGGGGATTTCCGGCCGATGGATGAACCACCGAAGCCCCTCCCGAAAGGGAGGGGCTTTTTTCATGTCCTATTGAAGGGAACCGGCGGAAGCTACGCGTCGGCAGCGGCTTTCCCTTCCAACGAATCGAATCGCAAGCCGCTGGAGCCTTCCCCGCGGCCCACGCCTTTCCGCCTGCCGATCCAGAAATGGGAGGAGCCGTCCAGCCAGCGGGTGAATTGATAGCT
>CBILQL010000847.1:0-2032 GCA_966238865.1 uncultured bacterium | reverse complement strand
AGGCGGATTTTCACGGTCTCGGCTTTCAGGGGTTCGCGCAGCCGGACGATTATTTTCTGCTTACCCGCCCAAACGGCCGGGACGGAAATCGACAATGCGGCAAAGAGCACGAGAATTTGTTTTCGCATGGGCTTTTCCCGCCTTCCGGGGACCTTCGAATTCCGGCTTGTCAAGATATCCGACATGCCCTACAACTATACTGTATATTTAGGCGTCCGGGTTCCCTTTTCGCGGTGCATTCTTGTCCAATTTTCTTCCCGGACAGTGCAATATATGGTATACTGGCCTGGATTTCGCTCCAAAAGGAGCTGACTGAGAAGAACCATGGCGATTGTCAAAAAAGTTTTCAAAAAGGTCCACTCGACTCCCGATCTTTTTAATTTTTGAAAGCCCAAAATGACGACCACCAAACCTACCGGCCGGGCGAACGCCCCGCTTCATGCACCCATCCAGGGCGTTCCCCGGGATGCACGTCCGCATCCGGTTACCGAACACGCGCATCCGTCCTCCTCCCGCATCATCGCCTTCCCGCATTATCAGCAAGCCATCACCGTCATCCAGATGCTCGCCGATACGGTGACCATCTTCGCCAGCTTCATGGCCGGATATTGGCTCTGGAGCGTGCTCGGCCCGGTGGTGAGCCTGGACCTGTACGAGCCGGAAGCGATTTCCCGGTATTATTCCTTCATCGGGGTCACCCTCATCACCTGCCTGGTGGGCCTCGAGGTGCATGGCCTGTACCAGCCCCAGCGCAGCCTGATGAACGTGCGGGAGTTCGAGCTCCTCCTCAAGGTGTGGGGAAAGGCCTGCGCCTTCACGCTGGGAATCCTGTTCCTCGCCCATGAGCTCTATTTCAGCCGGGGCGTGTTCGTATTGACCTGGGCGTGCCTGCTCCTCTTCATGATGGTGCAGCGCTACGGCTTCTTCAAATTCAACCATTTCCTGCGCACCAAGGGCTTCGTCGAGACCACTGTCCTAATCTACGGCGCCGGCGTGGTCGGGCGCAAGCTGCTCGAAAAGTTCCGGCAATCCCCCAAGCTGGGCCTGCACGTGGCCGGCTTCATCGACGACAACAGCTCCCTGTCCGGCAAGCGCGTCCTGGAAACCCCCGTGCTCGGCGATTTCACGCATCTGCGGGAAACCATCCTGCGCACCGGAGCCACCAAGCTCTTCATCGCCCTGCCCCAGGTGCCGTCCAAGGTGGTCATCGACATCCTGAACGTGTGCCGGGAGACCCGCTGCGAATTCCAGATCGTCCCCAGCCTGTACGACATCGTCATCCAGCGCGTGAAGGTCACCGAGCTGGAGGGCATACCCCTCATCGGCGTGACCGAGCCCAACTACACCTTCAAGACGCGGGTTGCCAAGCGCATCTTCGACTTCTTCGGCTCCCTGTTCCTGCTCGCGGTCCTCAGTCCGGTGATGCTGGGTCTGGCGCTCGCGGTGAAGTTGAGCAGCAAGGGCCCCGTGTTCTTCATCCAGAAGCGGGTGGGCTACAAGGGCAAGAAGTTCCGCTTCTACAAGTTCCGTTCCATGTACACCAACACCCCGGTGTACGCCATCACGCCCCAGAGCGGCCAGGACCCCCGCATCACCCCCATCGGCCGCTTCCTCCGCCGCAGCTCCCTGGACGAGCTTCCCCAGCTCTTCAACGTCCTGGCCGGCAGCATGAGCCTGGTGGGGCCGCGTCCCGAGATGCCCTTCATCGTGGACCAGTACAACGAGCTCCAACGCCAGCGCCTGAACGTCAAGCCGGGCATCACCGGCCTGTGGCAGATCAGCGCCGACCGGCGCATCGCGATCCATGAGAACATGGATTACGACATGTACTACATCAACAACCAGAGCTTCCTGCTCGACATGGTTATCCTGGTCAGGACTCTGACCTCGTGCCTGAAAGGCGTCGGGGCGTACTGAGCTTGGAGCGAAGACGGGTTTCCCGTCCGCGCTTCCGGCGCTAAGATGCTGCGCCCTCGGGCCTTTCAGGTCTTCGGGGTCTCCGGAATCCCTCGCCGACTCCGCTTCGTAGTCC
>CBILQL010000846.1:0-2034 GCA_966238865.1 uncultured bacterium | reverse complement strand
GCTGTACGGGTTTGTCCTTCTGATTTCTGATTGCAGCTGGACAGTGCCAAGGCCCAAATCGGGAGGATAATTATCCATTCGACTTTCTTCACCTCGATTTCCTTATCCGTATGAGTTTTCCGGAGTCATCGATCGCCAGTTCCCATGAGAATATCTGATAGGCGAAGCGGCCCACCCAGGCCGTGGCTTCGGTATAGGTCGGCCTTCCGGTCGCATCGACGCCCGCATCGGCGTCCTCGCCGGCAGCGGTCTCCGGCACGATTTCCATCGCTTCGTCCGAAGACGGGGCAGGGTCCGTCGACGAGGAGGCTCCGGCCACGGGAGCCAAAGTTTCCAACTCGCCATAACTCGCGAGCTCGATGCACCGCCGCTCGACATATGCCAAAGTGGCCTGGGCGGGTATCGGCAAGGTGGCCCGGTGCTTCTCCAACAGGGCTTCGGCATCCGCGGGTTCCAACATCCCTTATTCTCCTAAGCCCCGAAAATCCTGGGCCGATACGCCATATAGGGCCCTTTGGTATCCGACCAGGCATGCCTGACCTTGTCCGGATCCATTTTGTAATGGGAGAACCACCGGCGGTAGAAGGCTTTCGCGAAGTCCACGGCAGGCTGATCGTCCACCGGGATCGCCCAGCCGATATACCACCGTGTTCCCTTGGCCAGCCAGGCATTCGCATAGGCGGCGGTGGTAGCGGTCAGGCAGCAATTTGCGAAGACGAGGACCTTGGGCGACCGGGCCAGCTTCTTGACCTCGCTCCGGAAGAACAGGTTGGAGAAGTCCTTGTTCATGATGACGCCTACGCCGCTGTTGGATTTATTGCATACCGGACAAGCCCAATCATTGCTGCCGTCCGCTCCCTGGATGCCGGTGTCCACGAAGAAGTTCCGGTTTCCATCGCACCAGCAATAGGCAGTCCCATGGCTGCTCTGATGATGGATGAATTTGTTCCTTTCGACGAGTTTCTTCAGTGAGGCGTTTCCGACGGCGTTGAACAGCCTTGTCGAATGGCCGTCCGCGACCAGGGTTCCTGAGGTCGCCTCTAGCCAGGGGCCCTTTTGGCGCATATGCGTAGCCACCCAGATGCCTTCCGCGCCCGCGCCGGGCAGGTCGCCGCTCGGATTCGCGATAATACCGTTGTGATGCTCCAGGTGGAGCAGGGCATCCCGGGTCTGGGACGAGGTTTTTTCCACCCCGCCGATGGTAATCTTCATGTAATACTGCGTCTTCCCGTAATCGTAAATCGTGGCATGGCCCGCGATTTTGACTTCGAGCTCCTTCCCGTCCGGCCCGTATGCCACGTCCTGCTCGACGCGAAGCCCTTCAATTCTCTGGTAAGGAGCATGGTTCCCGTCCGCGGAATATTGGATGACGTCCAGGACCGCTTCGCCCGGCCAGTCCATGCCCTTGGTCTTGACGACGATCTTGGTACGCATTTCGGGCTTGTCTTCGTCGTCCCAGGCCAGGAGATCCTTGCGCTCCCAGGCTAGTTCCAAGATTTCTGGTTTATACAGGTTCGGGGGCGGCAATGGTTGGTTTGGATTTTCCACGACCAATTGATCGTAGAAACTGCACCCGAAGCCCGCCGTGCGCCGAGCCCCCTTACGCGCCACCTGCTGCTTGCAAGGTCCGCAATCGCCTTGCATACAGGGGTATTGGATAGGAAAATTCTTGTTGGACTTGAGCAGGAACACGGCCACCCGGCGATTCTTCTCGCAAGCTCCTTGGGTTTGCTCCACCAGGTTGAACTCGCCACATCCCGCCCTGGGCTTGCCGTTGAAGGAGTCGAAATCCTTGGTGAGGAAGATCGTCTCGTTGCACGCTCCGAAAAAGGCATCGTAGAGCGCTTCCCGGGTGGACGCGTCCGCTTGCCCGCTGGCGGCCAGCTTCTTCCGATTCTGGAACGACTTTATCCGTGTCCAGGGTCAGGAAGGCATAGAGGGATTCGGCCCGCCGTTCGGACAACAGCTTGTTCCCGGCCTCATCGCCGACGGCATCTGCATGCCCGAAAATGGCCAGCTTGGCGTTCGGATGCT
>CBILQL010000845.1:0-2037 GCA_966238865.1 uncultured bacterium | reverse complement strand
TCCGGTCGGGGACCTGTAGGGGGTGGGGGGCATCTTCCAGCATTCGCGCAGCCATTCCGCCGCCGGCGGACTCAAGCTCAACCCCACCAAGAGCTGGGAAATGTCCTACGACACCGAGTACGACTTCTCACGGGGCACCTTCTCCCGGCACGCCTTCCTTTTCCACCGGACGCTGCATTGCTGGGACATGGATTTCCGCTGGACCCCGGTGGGTCTCGCGGAAGGGTGGAGCTTCGTAATACGGATCACCGAACTGCCGGACGTGAAACTCGAGTCCCGCGATACCAAGTCCCGTTATCGTTGACGCGCCGTTTTCACCGGCGTCCTCCGTTTTTTACTATTTTTGGGCCGATACGGCCATGCGGCGCGCCTTTTTCCATGAGCCTCGGCCGTAAGGGGCCTATGACGTTGCCGGCGAATCTTCCCCTGGTGCTGGCGAGCCGCTCCCCGCGGCGCGAGCAGATCCTGCGCATGCTGGGATTCGACTTCGCCTCGGAGGCCCCGGATTTCGAGGAGATCATCCCCCCGGGCATGGCCCCGGAGCAGGCCCCCGAATACCTGGCCCGGGGCAAGGCCGCCTCCCTGGCCTCCCTGGGCGCCGATACGCTGGTGCTCGGCTCCGACACCCTGGTGCTGCTGGAGGGCCGGGCGCTGGGCAAGCCCGAGGGGCCCGAAGGCGCCCTTGAGATGCTCTCCGTCCTCAACGGCAGGACCCATCGCGTGGTGACGGGGGTGGCCCTGGCCCGGGAAGGCCGGGTCCTCGGAGCCGGCGCCGCCGAGACTGCCGTCACCTTCGCCAGGCACCCGCATGGGGCCCTGCGCGACTATGCCTACTCCGGCGAGCCGCTGGACAAGGCGGGAGCCTATGCCATCCAGGGGAGGGGCGCTTTCCTGGTGGAAAAGGTGGACGGTTGCTTTTACAATGTCATGGGACTTCCGGTGCAATTGACCCTGCGCCTGCTGGCCCCCCACATCAAAGCGAGCGAGACATGACCGAGAAGAGCAACGGAGCCAAGGCCGAGGAACCCCAGGGCGGAGCCAAGGTCGGACAGATCCTCCAGCAGGCGCGCATGACCGCGCACATCGAGGTCAACAAGATCTGCGCCGACCTGCGTATCTCGCCCAATGCCCTGGAAGCCATCGAGCAGGGCAATTACCACCTGCTGCCGGGCGATCCCTACATCCGCGCCCTGCTCGGATCCATGTCCCGCTACCTGGGCCTCGACCCGGCCGGGGTGGTGAAGGAATACAACAAGGAGATCGGCGCCGCGACCCCGGAGCCCGTGGCCGTCCCCTATACGGACAAGGCCAGCACCTACTCCACCGCCCACAAGCAGATTTTCGTCGCCATCGTCGGCGTCCTGTTCCTAGTGCTCTTCCTGCTCATCGGCCGCCTGAACCGCGGCGAATCGGAGCTGCCTCCGCCCCCGGTCGCCGGCCCCGCGCCCACGGAAAGCGTGGCCGTGCCGGGCGACTCCACCCCGGAAAGCAAGGCCCTCGCCCCCGACTCCTCGGACAGCGGCCGGGATTCGAGCCTGGTGAAGCCGGCCCCCCTGGGCTCCGCCGCCGCCGCATCCGCGCCTCCCTCCAACACCGCCGCGCCCTCGGTTTCGGCGCCGCCGGCGCCGGGAGCGCAGGCCGCCGCCGCCGCCCAGGACACGGCGGGCCTGGTCGTGGCCGTCATCAAGCCCCTGGTGGACAGCGTGGGCGTGCGCGTGGTACGGAGCGGCAAGGAGGATTACGCCACCCTGCTGCGGCTGGGCAAGCAGATGCAGGTCAGCCACCCCGACACGATCACGGTGTACACCTCCCAGCGGAACACCGTGGAAGTGACCGTGGGCGGCAAGACCGTGACCCCGACCCGGAAGCGGTTCAAGATCTACGGCCAGACCGTGAAGGTGTACTGACGTGGCCATCGCCCTCCTGCTCTTCGCCGCCGTCGTCCTCACCGCCGCCATGCTGGCCCTCACCCTGGGCGTGAACGAGCTGGAGAAGAAGGGCGCGGAGCTGTCGCGGGTGCTGCGGAGGCGTTACGCG
>CBILQL010000844.1:0-2043 GCA_966238865.1 uncultured bacterium | reverse complement strand
TCCCTTGACCGGCGGGCGCCGGGCCCACCCCCGCGCATCGCGATGAATCCGCGGTTTCGTCCGCGGATGGTAAAAATTTCCCCCGCGGGTGGTCGCGTTCCGGCCCAACTTCTACACTCCTAGGGACACGAGGCCGCGAAGCCCCGCGAGTCCATCCCGCGTTCCCGCCACGGCGGGGCCGCAGGACGGAGGCACGGAAGTCGGGCGGCCCGTCATCGACATCCCGAACCGGACCGCGAGGTCCAGAAAGCTCCGCATGCATCACCGCTTCACCGCCTTGTCCGTCTTTTCCCCCCGGTCCACGCGAACCCTGGCCCTGGGCGTTTCCCTCGGCATCTCCCTCGGCCTGATGGCCTGCGGCAACAGCCCCACCGGAGTCGGCGACGCCGCCGACAGCGCCTCGCCGGGCGCGGCAGGCTCCGGACCGGACGGCTATTCCGCCGCCGATGAAGGCCTGGCGGCGATGGCCGCGAAGGAAGTCGGGACCATGGTCAGCGCCATGGGCGCCGGCGCGCCCCTGACCTCCTTCAGCGGCCCCGGCAGCCTGCTCTTCGACTCCGATCTCGATTCCGAGGACGCCGCCTGCTGGGACGATCGCAACACCTCCGGCTACGCCCGTTCGGCCTGCGGACCCTGGGGCAGCATCGGGTCCGCGGGGGCCAAGCTGGCGGCCGGCCGCGGGCGCGACGGATCCTCCGCCCTGCAGGTCACCTTCAGCAGGAACGAGGAGGTGGGAGGCGCCAGCCTGGCCCTGTCATCGGACGTCGTCAACGTGCGCGCCTATTACAACTTCTCCGAGGGCTTCGACTTCGGGCAGGGCGTCAAGATCGGCCGGATCTCGTCCTTCAACGAGTCCACCCAGAAGAACGACGTGGACATCATCATGACCGTGCGCAGCCCCCAGGGCGGCAACCAGTGCGGAACCACCGACATGGCCGACATGGGCCTGTTCTTCAACGGCAAGCCGACCGGCTACGACTGGGGCAGCGCCGGCACCGCCGTCCGCTTCGAGCGCGGCCGCTGGTACGCGGTGGAATACCAGGTGAAGCTGAACACCCCCGGCATGAAGGACGGATCGGTGAAGCTCTGGGTGGACGGCAACCTGGCCGTCTCCAGGGAAGGCCTGAACATCCGCGGGACGGGCGGGTCGGACGTGAAGCTCAACCGCCTGCGCATCGGCGGCTGGTACTCCAACGGCGCCAACGGCAATGCCGGCTGCGCCGGCCCCAGCCAGGCCTCGACCATGCACATCGACGACGTGGCCGTGGGCGGCGAGTTCATCGGCCTCAAGTAGGACGACGGAAGGGGGACAGGCCCCCTCCCGGCAGGCGGCCGCGGCGATGGGTTTTCCGGCCCGGGACGGGCGGAATATCGTACAATGGCGCTGCCATGCATCCCGTCCCGGCCTTCCCGTCCCGCATCCGCCTTCCCCTCCCCCGGTTCCGGCATCTCCTGGCCTTCGCGCGCATCCCCGGCAATGCGCTCTCCTTCTGGATCCGGGAAACACTGCGCTGGTCCCGGGGCCGCCCGACGCTCTGGCAGGAGGACAAGCGGGACCTCTTCCGCTACCTCGGCGCCGGCGGGCCGGCGGCCCTGGAGCGCGAGGCGGCCCTGTCCCGCCGCTACCGGCTGGCCCCCCTGAAGGCCCTGTCCACGGCCTCCCTGTACCGCAAGAACCTGTACCTCCTGGAATGCCTCGAGAAGGCCGTGGACGGCCTGCCGCCCTGCGCGCCCCCCGGGGCCCCCCTGCGGGCCGCGGACGTGGGGTCCCAGGACTGGCACTACGTCTTCGGCCTGGAGCGCTGGCTGCGCTACGGCGACGGCCCGGAGGGCCGCGACGTGGAGCTCTCCGGCATCGAGCTGGACGGCCACGGCATCTATCCGGATTTCCACTCGCGCGCGGACTATGCCCGCGCCTATGCGGAGCAGACCGGCAACCCCGGCGTCCGCTACCGGGTCGAGGACTTCCTCCGCTGCGACCTGGAGGGGCTGGACCTTGTCACGGTGTTCTACCCCTTCGTCACCCGCCCCGCCCTGCTCCTC
>CBILQL010000843.1:0-2046 GCA_966238865.1 uncultured bacterium | reverse complement strand
TGATAGGCCATCGAGGCTTCGTACTCCACACCGTCGGCACCGCCCTGGCGGCCAGGCAGCACATCCAGGAGCTGACAGGCATGGCCATGCAGGTGTTCGAGACCGTGCCGGCCCAGCGCCGGCAGTACAACGCCCTCATGTTCTCCATCTCCGAGGACGGGTTCAAGGCCGTCAAGGACCGCATCCGCTCCTTCCAGGAGGAGCTGCGGGAGATCATCGATCGCGACGGCAAGGAGGATCGCATCTACACCCTCACCATGCAGCTCTTCCCCAACAGCCGGGTGGAGGAGGCATGAAGCGGGCGGCGGGCCTGCTGGCGGCGCTCCTCGCCGCGCCGGCGCTCTTCGTGTCCGGCTGCGAGGGCACCAGTTCCGGGGTGGACAATCCGGGCGTGGCGGAGCTGACCGTGGACTTCCGCGACGCCAAGGGGGCGGAGATCTCCGTCAGCGGCGATCTCGACGTGTTCGCCAAGGACCAGAACCCGGCCCTGTACCCGGAGCCGCTGGCCACCGTCAAGGTCCGCAACGCTTCGCACACCGTCCTCTACGGCGAGGATTTCGATCGCATCCGCGGCAAGGTGGATGCGCCCACCAAGCGATCCGCCGCCTCCGCTTCCGTCGCCGCCGGAAAGACCGGCGCCGCGACCACCGCGGCGGACGGCCCCTTCGACTTCAACGTGGTGTTCCGCGGCAAGTCCGGGATCGGGACCCTGGCCTACGGGCTCAGCTACGATCCGAAGGACCGCGCCTTCACGCTCTCCGGCGCGGGCCTCGCCCGCATCGTTTTGCGGCCGGGGCCCGTGGCGCGGTATGCGGCGCGCCTCCAGCGCGCGCCCGTGCACGGGGATCTGGGCCGCGTGTTCATCCCGGGCTCCCCGTTCCTCTCCGCCTTCGCCGACAGCGGCTTCGTCCTCGAGAGCCTGCCCGAAGGGGTGTTCGACCTGCGCCTCCTGACCGGCGACGGGAGCATCTACGCGGTGAAGGAGAGCCTGGACACCCGGGTGAGCCGGACCTACACGGCCTCGCCGGAGCCCCTGGGGCACATCGACTCCAGCGACATCATGGCCAGGCCGGTCCCGTTCACGGTGAAGGCCGCCGGACCCCCGGAGGCGTTCGTCAATACCCCCGCCCCGTTCGACGCCCGGATCGTCGCCTCCGAGCCCATGGACCATCGGGCCAGCTTCCGGTGGCGGCAGATCGACTCGCTGACCGCCCCGGGCCTCGTCCGCATCAAGAACCCGGCCGTGAAGGGCGCCGAAATCACCTTCCCCGCGGAGGGGATATACACCCTGGAAGCGTCGGTCACCATCGGCGTGACCACGATGCGCGACACCCTGTTCCAGAAGGTGCGCACGCCCCCCCTTCCGAAGCCGCGCATCGTCTATCCCCACCCCAACGATTCCCTGGTCGCCGGCACCAGCTACATGCTCTCCTGGGAAATGCCCGCGGCCGGCGCGGCCACGGTGGAGCTGTCACGGAGCGGCGGCGGCGCCGACACATGGGAGATGCTCGTCCAGGATTTGCAGAGCGGCCAGGGCCTGTCCTTTCTCCCCTGGGTCCCCGCGGACAGCCTGGCGCCGTCCCCGGCCTGCCTCCTGCGGGTGCGCCTCAAGGTCGGAGACGTCCTGGATTCCCTGGTGGCCGTGAGCGACAAACCCTTCGCCCTGCTGCCCCACGGGTCGGTGGTCTCCCCGCCCCCGCCGCCGCCCCCGGCCGCGAACCCGGTGGATACGCTTCCGAAGCCATGATGATGCCATAATGGCATAGGGCGGTTCCGGATAGGCCATCCGGTCAAATAGCCGTCAACTTCGTAAGAGAAGAGTAAACCTTCGCACAGTCCGTGCGTGCAATCCCCATGCATCCTCGGGAATGAAGTTGGCGTCACCGATGATCCTGTGCTTACCATTGCACTATGTGGTTTGCAAAAGCCTTCTCCTTCTCCCGGAAGGAAGCTCCTGTCACCCGACAGGAAATCCCCGAGGAGATCTCGACCTACACCCTGGACGAGAGAAGGACCAACCGCTACACCTTCACCTCCATGAAGGCG
>CBILQL010000842.1:0-2055 GCA_966238865.1 uncultured bacterium | reverse complement strand
GCTCATGCACCTCGAGAACGTCGCGCCGCCCCTGGTGCAGCCAGGTCAGGACGATAATCTCGTCGCCGGCGCGCATCCGCCGCAGGCCCGCGACATAGGGAGGGAAAACCTCCAACGAAGCGCCGGGCGCGCCTTCGTCATAGAAGAGCGGCGCGTCGCGCGTATCCTTGAGCTCCGAGCGGATTACGCCGATCGGTTCCAGGGTGTAGGCCATCTCCGTCTCCTTCGTCCGGCAGGCGCCGGCGGCTTCGCGCGGAGGGAGCCGCGCATCGGAAAGATAATTCCGGCGCGCGCCGTTATTTTTCCATGTCCATGATTTCGCCGAAGACCTCGCCCAGGATGTCCGCCAGGTCGGAGGCCAGGTTCTGCACGTAGGCGAAGGGATCGCGGCGGATCTCCTTCTCCTCTTCGCCCACCAGCCAGAACAGACCTTGCAGGGCCTTCCCGGTGGTCCAGGCTCCGAGGCTTTCCGTCTCCAGGGGCTCATAGGCGACGGGTTCCAGAATGTCCACTTTCAAGGCGGGGACGGCGCTGACCACGGCATTGGAATTCCATGAAGACTGGAAGGCGAGCAGCCCCTGGTATTCGCTCAGGATGGTGTTGTAGGCCGTCCGGAAGTTGCCCCAATATTGGGTGAGCGGCAGCAGCGCCAAGGTGGAGTCGACGAGGGGGGTATAGGCGGCGGTCAGCGGGGAGGACGTGCTCGTTTCCAGGTATCCGGTGGCGGCAGTGCTGTCCGCGCTGTTGAGCAGGGAGAGGGCGTCGTTCAGGGACAAGCCCGCGATGGCCTCCTTGAAGATGGGAACCGAACGGGGAGCGGCGCGCTCGGCGCCGCGGTTCATGTACTTGATCAGGGAATCGCCCAGGGATTCGAGGCCGGCGATTTCGTTGAGCAGGTTGCCGGATCGGGAGAGGTTGGCGGTGAAGGCGTTCTTGTCCGTGCCGGGGGTCAGGTTGGCCAGGGCCTGCACCGCGGCCAGCTCCTCGCGGAAGGGCTTCACGTAGATGGACACGGCCTCGGCCGCCGCCAGCGCCTGCTTCGCGTCCTCGGGGAGCAGGATCTTGATCACCTTGTGGGCCAGGTAGCCGTTCACCCGGGAGGCCGCGGACGCCCCCGAGTCGATGCCGACCTCCAGGGCCGTGCGCAGGCCCTGGGCCACCTTGTCGCGCGTGGTGCCGCCGATCCCGCCCGTGGTGAACAGGTCGTCCACGTTGCAGGACGCCAGGACCATGGCCGAACCGACGAGCGCGGCCGCAGAGAGTGGATGTCTTCGCATATGCTGACCAGCCTTCCTCAAACCACCGTCCCCGGGCACGCGGCCAGGAAGGACGGATCGATGTCGGCGGCGATTCCGGGCGCCTCCGGGACGTCCAGGCGGAAGCCCTCGTAGCGGGCCCCGCCCAGGACCGGATCCACCAGCTGCCCGAGCAGGCAGGTGTCCAGGTCGTAGTATAGGAAGTTGTCGTGGGCCATGGCCAGATGGACCTTGGCGGTCAAGGCCAGGCGGCTTTCCAGCATGCCTCCCAGCATGCAGGGAGCGCCGTAGCCGCGGACGGCATCGGCGATGCGGATCGCCTCCAGGATGCCCCCGGACTTGGCCAGCTTCACGTTGACGGCGTCCACGGCCCCGGCCTCGAGCAGGCGCACGGCGTCATGGTGGTTGAACACGCTTTCGTCGGCCATGATCCGAACCGGGCTCCGTTTCCGGAGCTCGGGCAGCAGGCGATCGAAATCATGGTGGATGGGCTGCTCGCAGAACTGCACGTCGAAGGCGGCCGCGGCCGTGAGGGCGCGCACGGCCGTGTCGAAGTCCCAGCCCTGGTTGGCGTCGAGACGGATGCCGATATCCGGCCCCACCGCCTCGCGCACCCGCCGCACGCGTTCCACGTCCTCGTCACCGTCTCCCTTGCCCAGCTTCAGCTTGAGGGTG
This sequence comes from uncultured bacterium, assembly GCA_966238865.1. GTDB lineage: Bacteria > Fibrobacterota > Fibrobacteria > UBA11236 > UBA11236 > CBILQL01. The sequence continues at coordinate 124 of CBILQL010000842.1, read as the reverse complement.
CGGGCGCCCCGCCCCACGGCGGAAACGGCCTTGGCCGCCATCGCGTCGGGCGCGTCGATGCCCAAGGTGAGGTCGGTCTCGATGGGCTTGCGGCGCCCGCCCAGGAAGCGGTACAGGGGCAGGC
>CBILQL010000841.1:0-2055 GCA_966238865.1 uncultured bacterium | reverse complement strand
ACCACCACCGGCGAGGAGATGTTCCCGAGCTTCAGCCCCAACGGCCGCTTCCTGGCGTACACCACCCGCACCAGCGGCAACAGGAAGCGCGGACTCTACACCATCGCCCTCATGGACTTCAAGGAGGAGCGCAAGATCAAGATCTTCAACAACAAGATCACCAACAACAAGAGCCACCCCTCCTGGTCCTTCGACGGGCATTTCGTGGCCTACCAGATCTCCAACGATCTGAACGACCGCGTGGTCGACATCGGCGTCATGCAGCTCAAGATCGACCCGGCCGGACACCTGGTGGAGGTGGCGGATCTCCACGGCAAGACCCCCAAGATCGCCGAGAACGTCTATCCCAGCTCCTACACCGGGCCCACCTGGCTGCCGGGCTCCCGGGCCCTCGTCTACGCCAAGCGCGAGTCCAGCCGCCTCAACCCCCTGGAAGTGGTGAACCTGGAGAAGTGGCTGTACGATCAGACCTACACGCGGGCAACCATCACGACCTCGAGCAGCATCCATCGCAACGTGGACTGCCTCCCCAACCATCCCATCATCGTCTTCGCGGGCCAGAGCGGCCTGGAGTTCCAGATCTTCGCCTCCGTGCTCCTCGGCCCCGACCTGCGGCTGGGCGCGGAGAAGGTGGACTTGGCCAAGTATGACCTTTTCAAGAATTAAGGGAGCGGCCGCCCTGGTCGTCGCATTGGCCTGGTCCCCGGGGCTCACCCGGGAGGATCCGGTGGAATTGATCCGCCGGCATCGCTACGAGGAGGCCATCGCCGTATTCGACAAGGACCTGGAGGGCTCCAAGCAGGACGAGAAGGCGCTCCGCGCCCTGAAGGGCAAGAGCCTCGCGTACCTGCGCCTCGGCAGCCTGTACGACAATTTCTCGCGCTTCTCACTGGCCATCATGGAGGACTATTACGCCAACCTGGACCAGGAAGGCGCGTCGGGCCTTAACCACCTGTACCTGGGTCAGATCCAGTTCCGGCTCGGCAAGTACGCCGAGGCCAAGTCCTCCTTCGAATCCGCCCGCAAGCTCGGCGGCGTCGCGCCGGGCCTCTCGGAGATGGCCGACGTCTTCCATTTCTACTCCCGCCGCCGCCTCGGCGAGCCGGGGGCCTCCGGCGACGCCGGACTCGCGCCCAAGGACAACGGCGCCGCCTGGCAGCTCGCCGAGCTCAAGGGCGAGATGCCCGCCGGCCTCGGCGGCCTCTCCCAGCGGGGGCGCCGCTGCCGCCTGCAGCTCCTCACGCGCTCCCCGTCCACGGCCGAGTCCGAGCTGGAAGCCTCGGTGAAGGCGGTCCTGAACGACGGGCAGCAGCCGGAGATGTATCTCGACCAGGGCAAGAACACCCAGATCAACTTCTACGACCCCTTCCTGCTGGGCACCCTGTCCGACGCCTTCTACGCCATGAGCAAGGCAGTCAACCTGCGCATCAAGGAGGCCGAGAAGCGCTTCCCGGAGCTGGCCGCCAAGTTCGGCACCGACCTGGCCTTGGCCGAGGCCAGCATCCGCCTGGGGCAGTTCAAGGATGCCGCTGGGTACATCGGGGCGGCATCGACGCTCGAGGCCGGCCTGCTCAAGGCCCAGCTGCTGGGCCGCCAGGGCAAGGCCAAGGAGGCCGCCGATCTCCTGGGCGTCCTGTCCCGCGACCTGAAGAACCCGGCGGAGCGCAGGGACGTGGCGGAGGTCTACCAGATCCTGGGAGTGGAGACCGGGAAGGGGCTCAAGCTGGCCGCCCTGGCGGTCAAGGACCGCAACGGTCCGGCCTACCATCGCACCTACGCGGGCCTGCTGTTCGCCTCCGGCCAGACCGAGGCCGCCATCCAGCAGTATGCCAAGGGGTACAAGATCGAGTACCGCAACCGCATCGACCAGATCGATCCCGAGTACATGTGCGACTATTCCCACGCCATCTTCAGGACCAACAAGCTGCGGTACGAGGAGATCGTCGAGACCCTCTACCACCTGCAGAAGGAGTTCCCGGCGTGCCGGCAGATGCACTCTTGCATGCAGGGGATTTCGGCCGGGCTGGCGCGCAGCTACGAGTCCCAGAGGATTTT
>CBILQL010000840.1:0-2058 GCA_966238865.1 uncultured bacterium | reverse complement strand
CGCCTCCCCCCGGAGCAGGCGGTGGTGGTGACCTCGTGCATCGACAAGGAGAAGCTGGGCGTGTCGGTGCTGGACCGGGGCGGCAAGCTGGACAAGCACACGGTGCTGTACTGGCTCGATCGCCAGACAACCCACGACGAGAACGGCCTGCCCTTCGGCATCTTCGATTACCACGGCCGCGGCTTCTTCATCACCCGCAAATACGTGGACCGCTTCATCATCAATATCGAGAAGGGCAAGCGCTGCGAGTGCTGCATCTTCAATTACTTCGAAGAAAAGTACTCCGGAAACAAGCCCCTGATCATCAACGAGATATGACCGGGCTTGTTTCCGGAGTACTTTTCTTCATTTTATAAACGGAAAAGCTCCCCATTGCGAAGACGCAAAGCGGAGCTTTTCTCGCCGGCTCTCCTCGGCCCCTAACGGGGCCTCGGAGCTCCCTCCAATCGAACACCAGCATACGCGGAATGCAGGTTTCCTGGTGCTTCGAACCTGAAGCGATAGACTGCAACGACTCGCAATGACCCTGTTTACCCAAAGCTCTCCGTCGGGCGGGGGGAAAACAAAAACGGCCCCCGGTTAGGAGGGCCGTTTTGACTGGGCTCGACGCTTCGGTGGAGCGAAGCGGCTGCCAATGTTTAGACGTTGGCTTCGAGCTGTTCCTTGATGTGCTTGCGGATAGCTTGGTTCTTTTTCCGCTTCTTCATGTCGGAAGGCTTTTCGAAACGCTGATTTTTCTTCACGTCGGAAAGGATTCCGGACTTTTCACAGGTTTTGGTGAACCTGCGCAAGGCTTTCTCGAAGGACTCTCCTGGTCTGACAACTACGCCGGTCATGGGATGTAAAATTCACCTCTTTTCGGTACTTTAAAGGGCTTTTTCTTTGCTTTTTTCTCTCGATGGACTGGAGGTAAATGTATCAAGCGACCAAGGCCATGTCAAGAAATAATAGCTGCGCAAGGGCGATTTCCAGGACTTTCAAAAATTGATGCAAATCATTTAGTATCAATAAGTTGCCGAGTCACCACGAAGTTGCCCGGGGGCATATGGCTGGTCGCGGCGAAAGGGTCGGATTCTGATGGGAGAGGGGCGATTTTCGAGTCCCGGAAGGGGGCAAAAGGGAGAAGGGCTGGGAATTTTGTATAATTTGGGTTTGAGTGCCTATTGGACCGGGTGTCCCGTACCAATTGAGACGTCAATTTCGGTTAAATAGGCGAATGGGTATGGACGGAAAGCTGAAAAAAGAGAGACAATCCCTGAAATACCTTGAATTAAAGGGGGCCCCTTTGTCGTACCGCTCCATGTCACCCATCCTAGGCTTTTGTCTGGCCGCCGTTTTGGCCGTCGGATGCAAGAAGAAGGAAGAGGCTCCCGCCATCATCGAGGAAGCTCCCGCCGCCGCCGCACCCGTGGAAACCGATACTTCCGCAACCCTTGCCGAAGAACCCAATCTTCAACAAGTGGACGCCGGCGGATCCGCCAAGGTGAAGGATAAAGGCGCCTCTCCGGCCGCCGAAGCCGCCGGCTTCTCGGAACGCGGATCCATCGTGGTCCAGGTCTCGGTGTTCAAGAGCGCCCGCCAGGCATCCAACCTGGTCGAGAAGCTGGCCGCCCAGGGATATCCCGCCTACGTCGCCGAGGTGGAGAACCCGACCCCGGAGATGTCCGGCACCTACCATCGCGTGCGCATCGGGCGCTTCCAGCGCATCGCCGACGCCAAGGCCTTCGGCGAGAACACCCTGCGCCCCGCCGGCTACGATTACTGGGTGGACAACAAGAAGAACGACGCCGTGGGCTCGGGCAGCTACTCCTCCGACTCCTATTCCTCGCCGTCCTCCTACCAGTCCTCGCCGTCGTCCTACCAGCCGCCCGTGGAATCGACCCCGGCGCCGTCCTCGTTCACCAGCGAACCGTCCGCTCCCTCCGGCGACGCCTGGAGCACACAGAAGGCCGATGAAATCCCGGCCGCCTCCTCGTCCCCGTCCACCGCCACCCCGACCCCGGCCGGCCCCGATACGGACAAGGTCAATCTCGACGAGTGGTAGGCCCCAAGAAAGTC
>CBILQL010000839.1:0-2065 GCA_966238865.1 uncultured bacterium | reverse complement strand
CGAACATGTTGCCGTGGATCCAGTTGAAGCCGGTGCCGAAACCGTACTGGGTTTCGAAGAAGACGCTGAAATCCATCTCCCCCGGCACCCGCTCCTCGGTGGAGAGGATCAGGGCGCTGCGGCCGCTCTCCGCCAGGCTGTCCCGGATGCGCACGTAGTTGAAGGCCCGGGTGGATCGCAGCTTCCGTTCCAGGGAGCCGAGCCCGCCCTGGCTCAGGGTGTCGCCCCGCTCCAGGCCGGCCAGGTCGCGCAGCAGCGGCTCGCGCGTCACCCCCCGGAACCCGGCGGTGTCCCCTTCCCGCCGGTTCCGGATCAGGAGGGTGTCGAAGACGACGGCCTGGCCCGGCTCCACGCGGAAGACGAGGTCCACGGTCTTGGCCGACGTGTCCGGGATCAGCGTCTCCGCGACCTTGGCGTGCAGGTAGCCGGCGTCGCCGAAGCTGTTGAGCAGGACCCGGCGGTCCCGGAAGACCAGCGCCTGCTCGAACTCCCGGCCGGCGCGGCACTTGAGGTCGTCGGGATCATGCTCCGGGGCCGCCCCGGCCTCCGCCTCGACCTGCACGCGGCCGAAACGGTAGCGCGTCCCTTCCCGCACCAGGACCTTGATGCGGAAGGGCCCCTTTTCCCCGGCGCCGCCGGCGCTTTCGCCGACCACGAAGCGGAAGGCGGCGTCGAAATAGCCGGTCTCCCCGTACAGTTCCGACAGCAGGCCGGCCGCGTCCTCGCTCCACACCTCCCAATCGGCGGCGTCCATCTCCCGGGGCCGCTCCGGCAGGTCCAGGGCGGACTCGATGCGGCGGCGCGGCACCTTGTCGTTCCCCTCCACCTCCAGGTCCACCTCGCCGCGGGCGGGCGCGGACAGCAGGCATACCCAGGCCGCCAGCACGGCGGCGGCGGCGGAGACGCGCGATGCCGCTACCATAGCCGCCAGAACCTGAACCGGTAGCGCAGGCCCGCCTTGACTTCCATGTCCTGCTCCTCCTCGCCGGATAGCCGCTCCTCGGGGCGGTTCTCGGCGGAGGCTTCCAGGGTGACGCGGTTCCGCACGCGGCGCTTCCAGCCCGAGTCCGGGGCCACCTTCTCCAGGGGGACCCGCCACTCCACCGACACCCCGTTCTCCCAGGGGCTCGGGAGCTTGGATTCGGGATGGTACCCGGCCTTGGCCTTGCCCTTGAGGCCCTTCCATTCCCTGGTCTCCAGGCTCACGGAGATGGGCTCGGCGTTGACGGCGGTGTCGCCGGCGACCACGGCGCCGATGCCGGTGACCTGGGTGGATTGGATCCAGCCGGCGGAGGCCTTGGAGACGCGGCGGCTCAGATTGGCGCTGATGGCCGGCTCCAGGAAGGTGAACATCGCCTCCCCGTATCCCCCGCCGTCGCCGGCGCCGGACACGTAGTCTCCGGAATAGCAGCCGCGGCTCACGGAGGTGATGAGGGCGGCCGGCTCGATGACCTCCCCCCCGCCGGTCTGCCCGCAGTCGCTGTCGTAGGTGAAGCTCATATCCTCCAGCCTGCCCGCGATCCGGATGGACACGTTGCAGGTGCGCTGGGTCTCGGGCTTGCAGTCGGCCTTCAGCCGCTTGGACCCCTCCACGTTCACGACGCCCTCCTCCATGGTGGCGTTCTGCCACTTGAGGCCGAAGTCGTCGATGTCGTAGGACTGCCCGGTCTGCCCGATCTGCCCCGAGAGGGCGCTCACCTCGCCGTTCAGCATGGTGTACGGGTAGACGCCGCGCATGGCGAGATCGCCGGTGAAATACATGCGCAGGATGTCGGTCTCGACCCGGTTCCCGGCGCCCACGGCCTCGATGTCGACGTCGAGGTCCACGGGCTTGATGCGCTTCCTGCGCTTCTCCACCTTCACGGTGCGGAAGAACCGCTGCATGTCCCGGAACCCGATCTTGTGCTTGAGCTCGAAGTCGCGGAGCCGGCCCTTCACGGCGAGGCGAGGCGTCTCCGCCTTCCCGCCCGCGGCCGGGCTCATCGAGTAGGCGACGGACAGCTTCTCCAGCTCCCCCTTGGCCGTGAACGCGCCCCGCGCCGCCTGGAAGCTCGTCCGGGCGGCG
>CBILQL010000838.1:0-2066 GCA_966238865.1 uncultured bacterium | reverse complement strand
CGACGACCGGTCCGGGCGCCGTGAAGACGTCGTGGTAATTGCGGGGGTTGAACCCCTGGGGATTGCTGCCGCCCACCAGGTGGGCCTTGCCGTTGAGGACCATGGTGGCCTGGCCGTGGATGCCGCCGGAATAGGGAATCTCGTTGACCTTGGCCCATTGGTTCGTGCCCGGATCGTACTGGTCGACCTGGCTGAACAGCTTGAAATCCGCGCCTTCGCCGCCGAACACGAAGATCTTCCCGCCCAGGTTGGCGACCCCGATGCCGCCGCGCGGGGTGGGCATGGCCGCCTTGTCGTACCACTTGTCGCTCCGGGGCGAGTAGGCCTCCACCGAGGCCTGGTTGACCTTGGTGTTCCCGGGCTTGGAATGGCCGCCGATGGCGTAGATGAGGGAATCCACCACCGCTCCCCGCACGTGCTCCCGGGCATTTTTCATCGAGGAGCGGGCGCGCCAGGTGTTGGCGACGGGATCGTACTCGTGCACCGCCGCGATGGAGTGGAATTCGCCGGTATCCGTGCCCGCCATCACGTAGATCTTGCCGTCGAAGGCGGCCGCCATGCCTGCGCCCATCCTCCGGGGCAGTGGCGCCAGGGTCTTCCAGGAGTTGGTTTTCGGGTTGTACTGCCAGGCATTGGTGGAACCGTATTTCCACGGATAGGCGTTGCAGCAAGCCCATTCGTAGCCGCCGAAAACGTAGAGCATGCCGTCCAGGGCTACGACCGCGGGGTGGTTGCGCCCGGCGGGCATATTGGCGCCCTGGGTCCATTCGTCCCCCTTGCCGTCATAGATCCACAGCTCGTCCGAGGGCTTGGTATTGTCGGTCTGGGGCATCCGCTTCATCTCGCCCCCTACCACGAAAAGGGAATCCCCGATGGTGGCGCCGTCCCATTCGGACTGGATGACCGGCAGAAAGGCGGCCTTGGACCAGGTCCCTACCGTCTGGGCATGGCCGGAACCCGACTGCAGGCCCATTGCGAGTCCCAATACTGCGAATATTGAAGCAGCTTGCGGAAATTTCACGTATTTCTCCGATTTTTTGCCTGCCGGAGACAGGAGGCTCCGGCAGCCGGGAGCGAAAATATTATCGTCCCGCCGTTTTTGCCCCCTAATTTTTTCCTGATTCTGGTCGCTTCCTGTCTGTATTTCTCCGGGTATTTCCGGGGCCGGGACGAGCGATTAGTTATTCAGGGAACCCGCCGCCACCAGGTCCAATCGCCACGCTGCCATCGCAACAGGTTGGACAGGGAAAGGGACAGTCCCTTCTGGGCGTCGGACAGCTCCATTCCCCCCGTCGCACCGATGGCAACATAGGTGATGCGGACATGGTTGAACAGGTCCAGCGACACCCCGACCTTGCCCTGGAGTTCGTCGGAGGAAGGATCGTGCAGGATGCCCAATTGACACCCAAGGCTTCGCAACCAGATGGCATGGACCGCCACCGTCGTGAAAGAGTGGTTGTCGGACCCCTCACCAGGCCGCTTGGTCCAGCTTCCCGCCATGGAGGCGTCGAGGAGATGGAGCGAGCCAGCGTCCCAGGAGTGGTAAAGCGCGGCGCCGAGAGAGAGGGTGAGAGGAGTCAGGGAATATTTCGGATCGTCAAGATAGGATAACCATGCGGCCCGTGATCCATTGCCCGATGCAGCCAGGACCAATACCGGTTGCACGCCGTCGACCTGCCGGCCCAGGTTTTCCAGGACCGCTCCTGCACGCAGGATTCCGCCCACGGTGACCAGGTATCCGACATCGGCCAATACCCCGGTAGGCAGATCCGTCCCGGCCGTCCATGCGAAGGATTGCGAAAAGTCATACAAGGAGGAGAGGTTCAGCTCCGGAATCCGGCTGGCAAATCGGCTCGAGTAGGCGGGACCGCCCGGCTCCGCCCATCCCAAGACCGCAGGGTTGGAGCCGAACCCGGCACCGGCATCGCCGGAGAGCAGGGCGCAAAAATCGGCGGACTGGGAGAACCGCATCATCGGCGAAGCGGCCGGCAAGGAGATGAAGGAGGAATCCGTATAGACCGGGCGGTTCGAAACGGTTTGGACGGGAGTTTCCGCGGCGAGCAGCA
>CBILQL010000837.1:0-2066 GCA_966238865.1 uncultured bacterium | reverse complement strand
CACCCTGCTCATCAACGGCCAGAACCTGAACAACACCCATGAACCCGACTACCTCAACGGCCCCATCAACCTGGATGGCATGGACAGGGTCGAAGTGGTGGTGGGCCCCTCCGCCTTTTTCCAGCAGGCCAACACGCTGGCGGCGACCATCAACGTCATCACCCGCGATGCGGAAGGCGCCGGGATAGTCGTCGCCGCCGGCAACGACCTGATCTACGACGCGACCTTGATGGCCGGGAAAAAATGGGCCGCGGACCGTTCCGTGAGCCTCTCCTTCACCACGGAGGCGAAGCGGGGCTTCGCCGCCTGGGATTCGCTCAATCGTCCCAATCGCGCGGGGAAGACCCAGACCGGGGAGCTGCATTGGCCCAGCTTTTTCGGCGTCTTCGCCGGGCGGTACGGGGAGCTTTCCGCGCATGCGACCGCCTATCGGTCCTCGTTCCCCGAGATGAACATCAACGAAGGCGATCCCGGCAACGACGCCGAGTACGTGGACGAGTTCTACTCCATCATGGCGAAGGACGAGCACCAGTGGAAGGACAGCCTGGTCACCGTCGTCCAGGCGGAGGCCACACTCAAGTCCGTCACCCGGCTCAACGAAGGCGGGCAGCCGGCCAATGCCTTGGAGCTGTCCGACAAGCAGATGTATTACGCCGGCGAAATCGCCCTGCGGTACTCGGGCCTGGAACGGCATTTCCTCCAGGGCGGCGTCCAGGCGAATTACGAGGATAACTTCGAAAACTGGTTCAACCTCGATGTCGCCGATCCGCCCGAGCGCATCCCCCGGACCGTGATGTTCACCGAGGATACCTATGCCATCGGCATCTTCCTCGACGACACCTTCGAGCCCGCCCGATGGTTGAAAATCGTAGGCGGCATACGGGCCGACATGAACACCAAGCTGCCGGGACATCGCTGGTTCCCCGGGGCCCGCGCCGCCCTCATCGCGCTCCCCACCGCCAACTGGGTGTCGAAACTGATGTACAACCGGGCCGTCCGCATGCCTTCGGCCCAGGCCGCACTGAACAACGTCTGGGGCAGGCAGAACGCCGGCGATCCCCGCAATCCCTCTTTCACCCAGGTCTCCAGCCCCCCGAAGGATCCGGAAATCCTCCAGACCTTCGAATTCCAGAATATCGTGTACTGGGACCCGGTCCGGATAAGCTTGAGCGTTTACCACGAGGAGCTCCAGGATTTCATCAGCTGGTTCTACCCCTTCACCAACATCGGGGATTTCACGGGGAACGGGGCCGAGCTGACCCTGCAGGCCGAGCTCCACCCCAGGATCGATGCATGGGCGAATGCCGCCTACAACTATTCCACCTTGAAGGCTTTTCCCCATCCCCCCGTCAGCCCCGGCCTGGAACCCCAGGCGCCAATCGACCCGGATACCCACCGGCTGACCGGTTCTCCCCTGGTGACCGCGAACCTCGGGCTCAGCTGGGAGCTTTACCGCAACGTGGTGCTTTCTCCCGCGGCACGTTATTTCACCGAGCAATCCGCCCATGATATCGCGACCGGAACCTTCGTGACCGTCGACAACCGCTATTATCTCGACGCGACCTTGATGTGGCGGAAGGTTCTCGGGAAGGATTGCGGCATCCGGCTTTCCGGCACCAACCTCCTCGACAACCGGGAGAAGATCCCGGCGCAGTGGACGCGGAACATGTACCACCCCCAAGGTATCGCCGTGGTCTTGGGGATCGAAATCCAGATCTGACATTTCCTGCCACGAATCTTTCCCGCCCAGTGGCGGCGCCGCTTGCCTGTTGCTTAGCTTCTAAGATCGGGCGGGCAACCATTCGCCGGAAAGGAGTGTCATGGCCCCGGATCAAATCAAGCTCGTGCAAGCCGCCTGGACCCCGGAAGCCCGGGCAGCCTGGACCACGGTATACTTGGCCTTGGCCAAGGCCATGTAGGATGCCGCCCGGGCAGCCTGACGGCGAGGGAGGACGTGGCGGATTGACCGCACTTCCCCTTTGAAAAACGGGGAAATTGGCTAGATTTCGATCTCACGCCACTTTAGCTCAGTTGGTAGAGCAACGCTTTCGTAAAGCGTGGGAGGC
>CBILQL010000836.1:0-2088 GCA_966238865.1 uncultured bacterium | reverse complement strand
CGAGAATACCGCCTTGGGGATGGCGTTCAGCCTGTCGGCGACGATTTCCTGCTCGGCCGAAGCCGTGGGCCAGTAGCCCGCGAACAGCTGGTAGGTCTTGCGGCCCAGCAGGATCGCGTCGATGCCGGCGAGGAACTCCAGCTGATCCTGATCGGAACGCCTGTTCGCCTCCGTGGAGGGAAAGAAGCCCAGTTGTCCGTCCCGGTCTTCTGCAAAGCCGTCGAGCGACAGCCACTCTTGCAATATCAGTTTCCGCATAGGGGATCCTGTCCGGAAGATAGGTTCCTGGAACCCGCTTGGAGATCTCCCCGTCCTCCCTATCTACATGCCCTCCGGCGGCATCGGCCCAGCGGAAGGCCGCGCCGCCCCGATCCTGCACGTCGATGCCGAGATGGGTCTTGTACCAGGCGAGCAGGTATGCGGGATCCTTGGCGTTGAAGAAGATACCCCCGATTCCGGTAACGCGCTTCATGGACGGCCTTCAAGTTTGGTTCTGCTTCCGATTGCTTTTCTGAAAATGTCCTTCGGAATCGGCACCGGCGTCTGGGCGCCAATCACCTTTATCATCACGATGCGAATAAATCGCATCAACGATCGCTGCAGGTTCCACGCTAACTTCCGCACTTCTCCCCTCCGCCCGGCCTCCCAATCCTCCGCTTCCCTTTGTCCATCCTTTGACCCTACCGAAAACCGTCCCCTATACTCGAATCCGATATGGCCCGGATTCGCCGCCCATCCACCCTCCGTCCCGCGTTACGGGTCCCCGCCGCGTTACTTCTTTCCACCCTGGCCGTCCTCTTCGCATTCGCCTTCCCCGCCCGCGCTTCCGACCCCGCCGCGGACCCGGCAGGGCTTCCGCCTCCGCCCCCGCACGAAGCACCGCACGAAGCACCCCCCGAAGACCCGCCCGCAGCCTTGGACGACGCCCCTGCCCCCGGTCTCCTCCACCAGGGCCTGCCCTACGGCTCCCAAGCCGCCTTCAACCCCTTCTTCGTGCTCTTCAACGGCGCCTACGACATGCTGCAGACCGGAGTGGCCGGCAACCGCATCGCCGCCCTCCACTACGCGGCCGGGTTCCGCAACGTGAACCGGAACCTCGCGCATCCCCTGGAGAACATCCGCCGCTACGGCTGGGGCGAATTCGTCCGGAACGAGCTGCTGCCGGCCGGCCCCGGGGTGGAGGACGCCCAGTGGGTGCCCAACTATACCCTGCATCTGATCGGGGACGGGCTCACCTACCGCGCCCTGGCCGAATGGTACGCGCAGCACGGCGCGCCGCGGCCCCGGCTCTGGGCGGCCCTCAACTGTTTCGCCTACCAATACGTGAACGAGGCCATCGAGAACGGGGATTCCGAGGGCCCGAACGTGGACGCCCTCGCAGACATCCTGGTGTTCAATCCCCTGGGCGTCCTGCTCTTCTCCCATGACGGCGCGGCGGCCTTCTTCGGGCGCACGTTGCACGCCGCCAACTGGTCCTCCCTGCCGGCGCTGAACCTGCGCACGGGGCGGCTGGACAACATGGCCCTGTCCTTCTCCTTCAAGTGGTTTCCGGCGGAGCGCGTGCCGGTCGGACTCCATTACTATACGGGGATGAACACCAGCCTGGGCCTCACCTGGCGCTACGCCGGGGAGTATTCCCTGTCCGCGGGCGGGGGCGTGGGCACGGTGGGCGTCTACCGGGTGGACCAGTCGAACGGCGAACGCAAGATGACCGCGGCCCTGGGCAGGACGCTGGGGGTGTACTGGGACCGGAACAATTCCCTGCTGGCCTCGCTCATCGTCTCGGAGCAGCGCATGTACCGCGCCCGGCTCAACGTCTATCCGCTGCCGGCCATGGCGTCCTGGCGGCTCAAGCCCGGGTTCTTCCTGGGATACGGCCGCGACGGCGACGCCTACCTGGGCGTGTCGGTGAACCTGGCGCCCCTGGGGCTCTCCCCGTTCCTGATGGACTGATTCCGATCGATGGGGATTCCGCCTTTCGGCGGGGGCGATCCCGGGGCGCCGGCGTGCGCCGGCGCCGGGGTTCAGGAAGGCGCGGTGACGGGGTCTAGGCGCCCTCGTATTAGACCGAGCCGATGTAGCAGCGGC
>CBILQL010000835.1:0-2100 GCA_966238865.1 uncultured bacterium | reverse complement strand
TTGGCATCCCGCTCCGCGCCCGTGGCGGCGTCGCCGGTGAGGACCTTCTTGCGGATCTCCAGGTAGGTGGAGCAGAAATCGTCCCCGGTGAACTGGTACAGGGCGGTGGCGGCCTCGGAGAAGCGCAGCCCCGCCGACCCGTCGGGAAGGCGCGGCTCCAGGCTGTCCGTCACCTTGCGGATGGTCTCGTCCAGACGGCCCAGGATCCAGCGGTCGGCCAGATGCAGGGAGGCGCGGCCCTCTGTCGTGGCATAGGCGGCGGAATCCTGGGCGGCGCCCGCGGATCCTGCGGTCGCGGCGCGGGCCGCATCCAGGTGCGGGAGCACGAAGCGCACCGCGTTCCACAGCTTGTTGGCGAAGTTCCTTCCGGTCTCGAACTTGACCGGCGAGAGCCTCACGTCCTGCCCCTCGGTGGTGAGGATCATGAGCGCGAAGCGCACGGCGTCGGCGCCGTACTTGTCGATCATCTCCAGGGGATCGATGCCGTTGCCCTTGGACTTGGACATCCGCTGGCCCTTCTCGTCCAGGATGGTCCCGTGGATGTACACCGAGTGGAAGGGCGTCTTGCCGGTGAACTTGAGGCCGTTGAAGATCATCCGGGCCACCCAGAAGTAGATGATGCCGCGGTCCGTCACCAGCACGTCGCCGGGATAATGGGTGTCCAGCTCCGCCGTCCTGTCGGGCCAGCCCATGGTGGAGAAGGGCCACAGGCCGCTGGAGAACCAGGTATCCAGCACGTCCTCGTCCTGCACCAGCTTGGGGTTCTTGCCGTAGAGGTGCACGGCCTTCTCGCAGGCCTCGGCCTCGGAGCGGGCCACCACCACGGGAGTGTTGTGCCGCTTCTCGCCGCCGGTCTCGGAGACCACGTACCAGGCGGGTATCTGGTGGCCCCACCACAGCTGGCGCGAGATGCACCAGTCCTTGAAGGGCTCCAGCCAGGAGCGGTAGGTCTTGGTGTAGCGCTCGGGCACGAAGCGGGTGGCGCCCTCCTCGACCACCTTCAGGGCGGGCTCGGCCAGGGGCTTCATGTACACGAACCATTGATCGAGGGGATAGGGCTCCACCACGTCGCCGGAGCGGTAGCAGGTGGGGATGGCGATGACGCGGTCCTCGACCGCCGCCAAGAGGCCGGCGGCTTCCAGGTCCGCCACCAGGCGCTTGCGGGCCTCGAAGCGATCGAGGCCGGCGTACTTCCCGCCCATCTCGTTCAGGGTGGCGTCGAGGTTCAGGGCCACCACGGATTTCAGCTTGTGGCGCTGGCCCACCTCGTAGTCGTTGAAGTCGTGGGCGGGCGTGATCTTCACGGCGCCGGTGCCCTTGGTCGGATCGGCGTGCTCGTCGGCCAGGATCGGGATCTTCCGGTCCGTGGTGGGGATGATGGCGTGCTTCCCGATCAGGTGCTTGTAGCGCGGGTCCTCGCCGTTCACGGCGATGGCCACGTCGCCGAACATGGTCTCGGGGCGGGTGGTGGAGACGGTGATGAACTCCCCGGGCATGCCGTCGAGCGGGTACCGGATGGACCAGAAATGCCCCTTGGTCTCCTTGTTCTCCACCTCCTCGTCGGCGAGGGCGGTCTGCAGCTTGGGGCACCAGTTGATGAGGCGGTTGCCCCGGTAGATGAGCCCGTCCTCGTACAGGCGCACGAACACCTCGCGCACCGCCTTGGACAGCCCCTCGTCCATGGTGAAGCGCAGCCGCGACCAGTCGCAGGAGCTGCCCAGCTTCTTCAACTGGCCCACGATGCGGTCGCTGTACTCGTTCTTCCAATCCCATACCTTGGCCACGAACTTCTCGCGGCCCAGGTCCTGGCGGCGCACGCCGTCCTTGGCGAGCCGCTTCTCCACCACGCTCTGGGTGGCGATGCCGGCATGGTCGGTGCCGGGCTGCCACAGGGTCCGGAACCCCTGCATGCGCTTATGGCGGATCAGCACGTCCTGGATGGTGTTGTTGAGGGCATGGCCCATGTGCAGGGCGCCGGTGACGTTGGGAGGCGGGATGACGATGGTGAACGGCTTGCCCCCGCCCTGCGGCTTGAAGGCCCCGGCATCCTGCCAGGTCTGGTACCATTTCTCCTCGATGTCCTTCGGCGAATAGCGGCTA
>CBILQL010000834.1:0-2102 GCA_966238865.1 uncultured bacterium | reverse complement strand
AGGGTCAGCTCGGTCTGTATCGCCAGCGCGTCGGCTGGGGCAAGGGGCCGAAGCAGCTGCTGCGTTTCAGCAAGACGGGCGACCCCGGAATGGAGGAGGCCTACGCGACGCATCTGGTGTGGCCGGGGAAAGGGCCATTCCATCCGCCGGAAACAAAGTCGGGGAAGGAACAAAAGGATGAAGCGGCGTAATCCCGATCTCGAAAAGCTGCGTATTGGGCTACAGCGGATGGATCGCGGTCGACTTCTGACCGTCGCCGAGCGCGCGATTGAGATGGTTCCGAAGGTCAGACTTGGCGCACTCATAGGGGACATGATTCGCCTCGAAGAGATTGCCGAAGGGAAACCAGGGGCTACCCCACTCCTGGCTGAAGTCACAAAGTTCCGATCGGAATGTCTGAGCGGTGCATACTACGAGAGTTTCAACGTCAATTCGAAGAACTTCATGGAGAAGTCCGAAGGGACGGATGCATTCATCGCCGAGTTCGACCGGCTCCTTACCAAATGTGTTCGCGCCGCGGCGAAGGGTCCGTTGGCGCCTGTTCGCGAAGCCTTCGAGCTCTTGTTCGCGCTCCTCCGGCTCCTGGACGAGGGAGATAACGACGTCGTCTTCTTCGCCGATGAGGGCGGCTCCTGGCAGGTGGGCGTCGATTGGCGGACCGCCTTGCCTGCTTATTTCCGGTGCCTTGCCGATGGCGCGCCGCCCGAAGAATTCGCACGTGAGGTTGACCGCACCATCAAGGACTTTGCCGACTATGAGCGGCCTCGCCACGTGGCCGCCGCCCGCCGCGTGGCCAGTTCCGGGCAGAAAACGGCCTTGCGCAGACTGCCGGCTCGGAAGGGAGGGCGCTGATATCCACGTAGCTGGGAAATCGCTACCGGGTAGGAGATTTCCCCCGGCTTTCCTTGTCCGGACAAAGATGCCGGGAAAGCATGACTTTCCAATCCGCTACGAAATCGTCCAGGAATTTCCGGGGGAACTCCGCGAGCTTCCGCCGGCTGCTTGCGCCCGGCGGGGGAGTTCCTTCCATATCCCCAGTGACCCAGACTTTCGCGACATCGCAGGCCGTCTGGGCGGGATAATCCGGGGCCCAATCCACCAGGCCCTGCCCGCCCTGCGCGAACCGGTATAGGCCCAGCAGGATTCCTTTGCATGTTTCCAATGCATTTGCCTCCAGGCCGAGGTCGATCTGCCGTTTCATTTCGTCGATACCGGGCACTCCCAACTCCCATTCCAGACCGTCGGCGAGGACTTCAAAATCCCCCTGTTCAGAAAGGAGCGACCTTGCGATTCCTTCGGCCTCGGCCCTCAGTTTGGGATTGGAGTCGATAAGCTTCCGGAGCACCCTGGCCGCCTCCTCCGGCTGGAGGCTGTCCAGCATTGGCGTCTTGGCGCGCTTTCTCCCGGCCGCGGCTTTCCGGGCCGTTCCGGCCTTATTCAACCAGGGCCTCCCAGGGCTCCCCGGAGCGCACCGCCTTCAGGTTGAACCGCGCACCCTGCTTGTCGTCGGGGTTGAAGCGCAGCAACCGCTCGAATACCTCCGCAGCCTCTTGAAAACGCCCGAGCCGCCATAGGCAGAGCCCGTAACCGTTCAGGCACCGGAGGAATGGCCGGTTGTCGATGAAGCTCCAAGGAAGGGCGCCCGCAAAGGATGCCCCCAAGGACAGCTCGCCGATGCATACGCCCGCCTCATAATGCCGCATTGCGTCCTTGGGCCATCGGTCAAAGGCGAAATTCCCGAGGTGCGCATGCGCATCGAGGCAGCGAAGGTCCTTTTCCAGCAGATCCATCAGGAGTTTCCTGGCCCCGGCATAATCGCCGGCCTCGTTCCGCTCGCTTGCCTGAGCGATAGGATCGCTGAACGGATCCTCGGAATCCATGCCGGGAATAATCTGGGTCATCTCGAAGGCAGTTACCTGATTCTTTCCGAGTGGTCGGCTGGAATTTTCCTGGATGCCCTCGTTGTGCATGGCCTGGCCAAACCAGGCTTCCCGCTCCCCGTCCTCCTCATCTTCCTCCGCAGTTGCGGGCTCATCGATGAAATCCACCATGCCCATATCCTCGAGGGCCCGAGGTTCAAGCCCAAGGGCGGCGGCATCGAG
>CBILQL010000833.1:0-2118 GCA_966238865.1 uncultured bacterium | reverse complement strand
CCGCCTGGACCGGGTTGGCCTGCATCCATTGCGACCAGAGGGCCGCCAGTTCCGGATTGGCCTGCAGCCAGTACGTCCATCGATCCGCCGGCGCCAAGTATATCTGCGACGCCCGTTCCGGGGGTGTCTCCGTGGCCGGCTCCGGCAAGGGTTCCCGGCCCGGTTTCGGCCGCAGCCGCGGGGCCGGTTCCATCACGGACTCGGGCTCCGGTTCCACGGGGAGCGGCTGGGCCGGTTCCTCCCGGTTCGACGCGGCGGGCTTCCCCGGCATCTTCTCCGGCCGGATCGGCTCCGGCTGGGTCATCTCCAGCGGGTTCGACTCCGGCAGGGGCGGTTCCGCGGGGGGCGGCGCCGGTTCGGCCGGCTCCGGCGCCAGCTGCGGCTCCGGCTGCGGCTCCGCTTTCCCAACGGCTGCGCCGTCGGAGCCCGAATCCCCGCGCGCCACTTGCGCCGGCACCTGCGAGCGCGGGTGGGAGGAATGGATCGCGCTGCCAATGCCCTTGTTGCAGCTGGGCGGAATGTACCGCCCATGTCCCCCGGATCCCAGGCCCGCGGGCGGCTCGTAGGGCCCCAGCTTCCCAAGCTCCTCCTCGCCGAGCAGCGGGGGAGGGGTGTAGGGTCCGGCCGGGGCCGCGGGAACCGCGGGTTTTGCCGGGCCCGCGCCGGGCGCCGGGGCGGCGGCGTCCATGGCCGCGGGTTCGGCGGCCTTCCGGTCCTCGGCCTTGGCGCGGGGATGGTGCCGCGACGGCACCGCGGGCGGTACGTACGGGCCGTATGCGCTGTCAGTCGACATCGGGCTTCATCACCGCCAGGGAGAAGTTGCTGTAGCCGTTCTCCCCGCAGGTGGCGAGCACCTTCTGGAGCAGCCAATAGGGGATCTTCTTGTCTCCCTGGATGGTGAGCTTGCCGTCGAACTTGACGCCCTGATCGTACTCGGCGATCTGCTCGGTCTGCTTGCGGCGGTCGTCCAGGAAGCGCCCCAGCGCGGGGATGTCGGTGCCGCCGCGCTCCCACTCCTCCGCCACCAGGGCCACCGGGGCGCCTTCCACCAGGATGTGCTTCTGGCTGATGGCGACGGTCAGGGTCTGCTCGGGCCGCATCTTGGAGCTGGACATCGGCAGCTCCAGGTTCTTGGTCTGGGTGATGATGTCGCCTTCGGAGGAGAAGTTCTTGAGCAGGAAGAAGACGAGCACGGTGAGCACGTCCACCAGGGCCGTCATCTGCGGCTTGGCGATTTCCGCCGGCTTGCGCCGCTGCTTGCGCTTCAGCACGCCCGTCCCCTCATTGGTAGACCCCGCCCGACAGGAGGATGTTGGGGAACTTCCGCTCCCGGCACACGTCCATGGCCGTTACGATGTCCTGGTAGAGGATGGAGGTGTCGATGAGCATCACCACGCTCTGGGCCGTGGGGAATTCGTCCCGGAGGCGCTGCATGGAGTCGCCGAGCTTCGGGAAGTCGTAGCCCTTGGCCCCCTTGGGGATGGGATCCAGCTTGCGCCCGTCGCCGACGATCTGGAAGCCGCTTTCGCTGATCACCAAGGTGATGTCCACGTCCTGGGCGGCCTTGGCGGAGTCGGCGGGGGCCGCGCCTTCCCCTGCCTCCGACGACGAGGGCAGGCTGAACTTGATCACCGCAAGCTGGGTGAAGACCACCATGGTGACCAGGAAGGAGATGAGGATGATGAGCATGTTCATCATCGGGGTCATGTCGATGTCCATGGCCTCGGCGGACCCGGATCCCCTCCCGGCCGTGATGCCTTTCCTGCCGCCGCCCCCTCCCGGGGACGGCATCGCTCCGCCGCTCATGGACCGGTCTTCATCCCCTTGCGCTGGGCGTTGAGGAAGTTGACGAGGCGCAGCGCCGTCTCGTCGATCTGCTCCAGCAGGCTGTTGGCCTTGGACCCAAGCCAGGAGAAGGAGGACATGCACACCATGGCCGACATGAGGCCAAGGGCGGTGGCGTTGAGCGCCAAGGTGATGCCCTTGGCCAGGAGCTTGCTTTTCTGGGAGGGATCCGCGCTTTCCAGGGCCGAGCACGCCTCCTGCAGGCCGAAGATGGAGCCGAGCAGGCCCACCAAAGTGCAGAGGTTGGCCAGGAGGCCCGGGGCGTGGGTGCGC
>CBILQL010000832.1:0-2131 GCA_966238865.1 uncultured bacterium | reverse complement strand
GCCAGATCATGAACGTGCGGGGGTGCATCATGTCCCGGGACCTCATCAACACCTACAAGAACCCCCTGGGCCGGGAGATCCACGCCATCCTGGAGGGCTTCGGCAAGCGCGACTACATCGTGCCGGAAATCTTCATCAAGCAGGTGGAGAAGCACATCTACACCTTCACCAAGACCTCCACGCGGGGCATCATCGAGCGCTCGCTACGGAACAAGGACCGCTACCACGCCATCATCGAGGCCGAGCTGATGCGCCAGGGCATGCCCCTGGCCTTCCTCTACCTGGCCATGCACGAGAGCACGCTGGACAGCGCCATCGTCAGCTCCGCGGGCGCGCGGGGCCTGTGGCAGTTCATGCCGCAGACCGCGCGCGAATACGGGCTCAAGGTGCCGGATAACTGGCGCGACCTTCCCGCCGAGTACGACGAGCGGACCCATCCCCGGAAGGCCACGCAGTCCGGCGTCAAATACGTTAAGACCCTCTACGCCGAGTTCGGCGACGTGGCCCTGGCCATGGCGGCCTACAACGCCGGGGAGGGCCGCATCCGCAAGGCGCTGCGCAGCATCGACGATCCCATCAACAACCGGGACTTCTGGTACATCTACCGCGTGGGCATCCTGGCCGCGGAGACCAACGAATACGTGCCCAAGATCATCGCCACCATGATCATCGACAAGAACCGCGGCCGGTACGGGTTCTAGGGAACGCGGAGCCGGCGGCGCGAGCGTCTCGGGCGGCGCTCCGTGGATGGATTTGCCGGGTGCGCGAGAGGGGTTGTCAGTTCACAGTTCTCGGTTGGGCATTGTTCCAATCGCGTAAAAAACGCTGAACCCAACCGAGAAGCGACAGCTGAGAACTGACGACTCCCGGTTCCATCCCCTCGCTCAGCCGACGCCTCCCTCATCTGCCGGCTTCGCCGGGAACCTCCTGGAAACCGTGTTTCCGGGCCGCATCCCGCCCCCGTAAGTCTTGCACACGCAAACGTCGTCTTGTATATTTCCGGACGACGACAAAATCCTATTTCCGGAGGTTTCGGTGGCCGTCAAGATTGGTATCAACGGGTTTGGCAGAATCGGCAGGATGGTGTTTCAGGCCATCTGCGACCAGGGCCTCCTGGGCAAGGAGCTCGACGTGGTGGCCGTGGTGGACGTGTCCACCGAGGCGGACTATTTCGCCTATCAGATGAAGTACGACTCCATCCAGGGGAAGTTCAAGCACTCGGTGGAGACCGCCAAGAGCGACCCCTCCAAGGAGGAGCCGGACGTCCTCATCGTGAACGGCCACAAGATCAAGTGCGTGCCCGCCACCCGCGAACCCTCCCAGCTCCCCTGGAAGGACCTGGGCGTGGACTACGTCATCGAGTCCACCGGCCTCTTCACCGAGAGCGAGAAGGCCAAGGGCCATCTCGCCGCCGGCGCCAAGAAGGTCATCATCTCCGCGCCCGCCAAGGGCGACGTGAAGACCATCGTGATGGGCGTGAACGAGGGCGAGTACAATCCCGCCCAGCACGCCATCGTGTCCAACGCCTCCTGCACCACCAACTGCCTGGCCCCGCTCGTCCACGTGCTCCTCAAGGAGGGCATCGGCGTCGAGACCGGCCTCATGACCACGATCCACGCCTACACCGCGACCCAGAAGGTCGTGGACGGCCCGTCCAAGAAGGACTGGCGCGGCGGCCGCGCGGCGGCCATCAACATCATCCCCTCCACCACCGGCGCCGCCAAGGCCGTGGGCGAGGTGCTGCCCGCCACCAAGGGCAAGCTCACCGGCATGTCCTTCCGCGTGCCCGTCCCCACCGTCTCCGTGGTCGACCTCACCTTCCGCGCCACCCGCGACACCTCCATCGAGGAGATCGACGGCCTGCTGAAGAAGGCTTCCGGCTCCTACCTCAAGGGCATCCTGGGCGTCACGGACGAGGAGCTGGTCTCCAGCGACTTCATCCACGACCAGCGCTCCTCGATCTACGACAGCCTGGCGACCCTGCAGAACAACCTGAAGGGCGAGAAGCGCTTCTTCAAGGTGGTGTCCTGGTACGACAACGAGTGGGGCTACTCCAACCGCGTCGTGGACCTGGTCCGCCATATGGCCCAGAAGGACAAGGGCTGAGAAAAAGAAGGTTTTTCGTTTTCCG
>CBILQL010000831.1:0-2138 GCA_966238865.1 uncultured bacterium | reverse complement strand
GATCAACCTCGGCGCGTCCGACTTCGCAGTGGAGCGGGGGATGCGGGTCGCGCACCCTCCTCACGACCAAGAGCCCCTACCGAGACCGCGAAGGGAACGTGCTCGGCGTGATGGGCATCTCCCGCGACATCACCGAGGTGAAGCGGCTCGAGGCCCAGTTCCTCCAGGCCCAGAAGATGGAGTCCCTGGGCCGCCTGGCCGGCGGCGTGGCGCACGACTTCAACAACCTGCTCACGGTCATCACCGGCTACGGCGAGCTGGTCTCCGGCCGCCTCGGCCCGGAAGATCCCTCCCGCGGCCTGCTCGCCGAAATCCAGAAGGCCGGGGCGCGGGCCACCGTTCTCACCCGGCAGCTGCTGGCCTTCAGCCGCAAGCAGGTGCTGCAGCCCCGGGTGATGAACCTGAACCCGCTGCTGCTCGATCTGCACATGATGCTGAAGAGGCTCATCGGCGAGGACGTCGAACTCCTCCATTCGCTGGATCCCGCCCTGGGCCTGGTCAAGGTGGATCCCTCGCAGTTCGAGCAGGCCGTCATCAACATGGCCGTCAACGCGCGGGACGCCATGCCCGGGCAGGGCCGGCTGACCATCGGGACGCGCAACATCCGCGTGGACAGGTCGTTCGCGAAGCGGCTCCCGGAGGCGAAGCCCGGCGAATACGTGATGGTCTCCGTCTCCGACACCGGGCACGGCATGGACGAGGCGACGATGGCGCGCATCTTCGAGCCTTTCTTCACCACCAGGGAGACCGGCGCGGGCCCTTCGGGACACAAGGGGACGGGCCTGGGGCTGGCCATGGTGTACGGCTTCGTCCGGCAGTCGGGCGGGCATGTCGAGGTGGAGAGCGCGCCGGGGCGGGGCGCGACCTTCCGGCTCTACCTGCCGCGCAGCGAGGAGGCCGGGTCCTTCCCGGAGGCCGATCCGGAGGGCCAGGAGATGCCGCGCGGGAGCGAGACCATCCTGCTGGTCGAGGACGAGGAGGCGGTGCGCACCCTGACCCGGCTGGTGCTGGAATCCTACGGGTATGCGGTGCTGGAGGCGCGCGACGGCATGGACGGGCTCGCGGTCTCCCGGCAATACCCCGGGACCATCCACGCGGTGGTGACGGACCTGGTGATGCCGCGCATGGGCGGACGCCAGCTCGCCGATCGGCTCGCGGAGGAGCGGACCGATCTGCGGATCCTGTTCATGTCCGGCCATACCGAGGACGCCGTCCTGCAGCGGGGCGAGATCGGGGCCGGCGCGGCCTTCGTGCACAAGCCCTTCAGCCCCCTGGCCCTGTCCCGCAAGCTCCGCCGGCTCCTGGACGCCGGCAAGCCGCACCGCTGAGGGATCGCGGGAGCCGCCTCGCGGATCGCGCCGTCCACGGGGCGGCCCAAGGGCCCGGGGCGCCGGCCCTGCGGCTGTCCGAGGGCCCGCGGGAGCCGGGCCGCCGGTTCTGTCCGCGGAGCCGTCCGAGGGACCGCCGCTTTGCCATCCGGCCGGCAACTTTCGACATTTTCCGGGGCCATGCCGAAATCCCTCCCCATCCTGCCCGAGGCCGTCCGCCGCAGCGGCACCCTCGAATCCCGCCCCATCCCGCTCAACCGCTATGCCGGCGATCCCGCCGCGGAGGCCCGGCGCTTCGGCCGGGAGGGGCTGCGCCGGATGTACCGCGACATGGCCCTCATCCGCGAGTTCGAGACCATGCTGCAGCGCGTCAAGGTGCAGGGGAACTGGCGCGGAGTCGCCTGCGAGCACAAGGGGCCCGCCCACCTGTCCATCGGCCAGGAGGCGGCCGCGGTGGGGCAGGCCTTCTTCCTCGGCGCCGAGGACCTGGTGTTCGGGTCCCACCGCAGCCACGGGGAGATCCTGGCCAAGTGCCTGTCCGCGGCGGCCAGGCTGCCGGAGGCGGACCTGCTCGCCATCTTCCGGGACCACCAGGGCGGGCGGACCCTCAAGGCCGTGGAGGCCTACAGCCGCGGCGGCGCGGCGGAGCTGGCCGCCGACTACGTCGTGTACGGGGCCCTGGCCGAGATCCTGGGGCGAGACGCGGGCTTCAACCGCGGGCTGGGCGGCTCCATGCACGCCTTCTTCCCGCCCTTCGGCGTGATGCCGAACAACGCCATCGTGGGCGGATCCGCCGGCATCGCCGCCGGC
>CBILQL010000830.1:0-2141 GCA_966238865.1 uncultured bacterium | reverse complement strand
CTCGTGCGTCGAAGCGCAAACGGGGCTATAAAGGCAAAGCCCACGCCGCGCAACACTGCCGCCTGCATGGTGAGCCCGCCCTCGGCGGCGCGAAGCTTGAGTACGAAGAAGCTGGCGCCAAAGAGCAGGGCCGCAACCGCCCCCTCTGCGAAGCCGGGCGCCCGGGCGCTGAGGCCGCCGCCTGTGTAGGCAACGAGCATTACGCCGCCGACCACCAGCGTGACTGTGGCCTGGCCGTCCTCGTCGGATGCGCAGGCGGGAGAAGTAGCATGCGCATGCGATTCGAACGGCGGTTCACCCGGAAAGGCCAGGATCCATTCTCTTCCGTCGGATATGCGACGCGACGATCGGTGATCCGCCATGCCGAAGGGGGCGCCGCCTCCGAGGAGCTGCAGGTAGAGGTTCCCGCCGGCTGGTCCCAGACCGCCGCCGACATCCTGGCCCAGAAATACCTCCGCCGGCGCGACGTTCCCCGCGGCCAAGGTCCGGAGGCCGGAACCGGCGCGGAGACCAGCGTGCGGCAGGTGGTCGACAGGCTGGCCGGCTGCTGGCGGCATTGGGGACAGGCGCTGGGATATTTCGATTCCGACGGGGACGCCGC
The DNA here is from genome assembly GCA_966238865.1 of uncultured bacterium. Classification (GTDB taxonomy): domain Bacteria; phylum Fibrobacterota; class Fibrobacteria; order UBA11236; family UBA11236; genus CBILQL01. Next base: position 1,540 of record CBILQL010000830.1, on the reverse strand, counting down.
CGCCTTCTACGACGAGATCGTCCACATGCTCCTCCACCAGATGGCGGCGCCGAATTCCCCCCAATGGTTCAACACGGGGCTGAACTGGAAATACGGCATCCGGGGGAATGCCCAGGGACATTATTACGTGGACGCCGCCGACGGCGTCCTAAAATCCTCCGAAGACGCCTACACGCGCCCCCAACCCCATGCCTGCTTCATCCAGTCGGTGAACGACGACCTGCTGGGGGAAGGCGGCATCTATGAACTGCTCGCCAAGGAAGGGCGGATCTTCAAATACGGATCCGGCACCGGGACGAATTTCAGCGCCATCCGCGCCGCCGGCGAGCCGCTCAAGGGCGGCGGCAAGTCCTCGGGCCTCATGTCCTTCCTCAAGGTCTTCGATCGGGCGGCCGGAGCCATCAAGTCCGGAGGCACCACCCGGCGGGCCGCCAAGATGGTATGCCTGGACATGGATCACCCCGAGATCGAGGATTTCATCCTCTGGAAAAGCCGGGAGGAGGCCAAGGTCGCCGCCCTGGCCGCGGGTTCGAAGCTCCTGCGCGCAGCTCCGTCGGCCGGAGAGGATCCCGCCCGCGATCCCGTCCCCGCCGGTTACCGCAACCGCATCTCCGATCTGGCGCGGCAAGGCGTCACGCCCCCGCCCCAGCCCGAATACGACACCGGCTTCGAAGGGGAGGCCTATGCCACGGTGAGCGGCCAGAATTCCAACAACTCCGTGCGCATCCCCAATCGCTTCCTGGCGGCCGCGGAGGCGGGCGAAGACTGGAATCTCACCGCCCGCACGGACGGCCGGATCCTCAAGACCGTGAAAGCCTCCCGCCTGTGGGACCTCGTGGGCCTTGCCGCATGGGAATGCGCCGATCCGGGGGTGCAGTTCCCGGACACCATCAACGAATGGCATACCTGCCCGGGCGACGGCCCCATCCGCGCGTCCAACCCCTGCTCCGAATACATGTTCCTCGACGACACCGCCTGCAACCTGGCCAGCCTCAACCTGGTGAGCTTCCAGGACGCGGACGGCTCCCTGAAGGTCGAGGACTTCCGCCACGCGGTCCGCCTCTGGACCGTGGTGCTCGACATCTCGGTGGGGATGGCGCAATTCCCCTCCCCGGAAGTGGCCCGGCGCTCCTACGACTACCGCACCCTCGGACTCGGCTACGCCAATCTCGGCGCGTTCCTGATGCGCGCCGGCATCCCCTACGGCAGCCCGGAAGGCGCGGCCCGCGCGGGCGCGATCACGGCCATCCTGGGCGGGACGGCCTATGCCGTCTCCGCGGAGATGGCCGCGGCCCTGGGGGCCTTCCCCCGTTACCCTTCCAACCGGGAGGACATGCTCCGGGTGATCCGCAACCATGCCCGGGCGGCATTCGGGCCCGGTCGCCCCGCGCCTGCGCAGGCGGACGGGGACGGCGGAGCCATCGGGGGCGGATACGAGGGCCTGACGGTGGAGCCGCCCGGCCACCGGCCGGACCGGGTCCCGGAAGGGGCGCTGCGCGCCGCCCCCGCCGCCCGGAAGGGGGGCCAGGCATCCCGGGAA
>CBILQL010000829.1:0-2141 GCA_966238865.1 uncultured bacterium | reverse complement strand
TGCCCAATGCGCGCATCCTCACGCGGGCCAAGTCCGCGCGGGTGATCGGGGACGGGAAGAAGGTGACGGGCCTGGAATACGAGGACCTGGCGACCGGCAAGTTGCAGACCCTGGACGTGGACGGCGTCTTCGTGCAAATCGGCCTGCGGCCGAATTCCGGCTTCATGAAGGACCTGGTGAAGCTGACGCCGCATGGAGAGATCCACGTGGACGCCAAGGGCCGCACCGACGTTCCCGGCATCTATGCGGCCGGGGACGTGACCACCATCCCCTTCAAGCAGATCGTGACGGCCATCGGGGACGGCGCCAAGGCGGCCCTCACGGCCTTCGAGGACCGGATGCGCGCCCAGGCGGCCTGAGCGGGGGCGTTGCAGGCAGTCTCCGCCGCGAGGAGCCACTGCCTTCAGGCACCGGCACCCGGACGGCCCCGTCCGACTTCGCCAACGAGGTTCGCGGGGAGGGTATGCTTCCCGATACCTTGGGTTTCTTGGGCTTCCGCCTCCGGCGCTTGCCGCCCCACATCCGCCCGGTGCCGTGCATGCACCCTCCGCTTTGCATCGCCCTTCCCCACCCCGTAAGATCTCCGGGGCATCAACCCGGAGATCCACATGCTTCGCAGCACCGCCGCCGCCGCGTCCGCCATCGCCGCCACCCTCGCCCTCGCGGGGTGCGGCCTGTTCGGGGATTCTGGATCGTCCGGCGACTCTCCGGCGGCGGGCCGCATCCGGCTGGTCCCCACCGTGGGCGGAGGCGCACAGGCGCTGGCCCGGGTCGGCGGCAGCGGCGAGGCGGGACTCCAGAGCTTCCAGGTGGCCGTGTCCCACATCCTGCTCGCCAAGGATCTCACCACCAGCGGCTCCGGATGGTCCGGGATGTCCGGGCCCCTGCCTCTGTATTCCAACGACCTGGGCGACTTCAACGCCGTCGATACGAACCAGGCGCGCGACCCGGCCTGGCAATCCAACTTCATCGACTTCTGCGACCAGGCCAGCTTGGAGCGCATCGCGACCAGCCAGCCCTTCACCATCCGCGACACCGGCGACTACCATTGGGCCGTCATCAACTGGGCGCCATTCTTCCGCGTGCGCGCCGCCGTGCCGCTTCCCGGCGGCGACACCCTGTATACCCGCGACGGATTCGTCTCCAAGCACATCTTCCCGAACAGCGGCCCCGACAACGCCTATTACGTCACCCGCGCCCCGCAGTCCCTGCTGCAGGGCCCCGCCGAGGACGCCCTGGTCCGCAAGAACAACGGCGGCACCTGGTTCCGGTTCCTGAAGCCGCTCCGCCTCACCGAGGCCGACCTCGACAGCACCGCCACCATCCCCGACACCGTGGGCTTCAACTCCTCCGGCAACGCCATCGTCAACCAGATCCCCTCCGGACGCTGGAACGTCCTCCTGGTCTTCAACCCCAGCGACCTGCTGTTCGGCGGCACGGGCGACAGCAGCAACTCGAGCGTGGTGCCCGCCATCATCTCCCCCGACTCCTCCGCCTACCTCAACGTCCCCTTCCTGAAGGCCACCGCCGTGCCCTACCGCGAGGGCGAAACGGTGACGCGGGAGACCTACGAGTTCGAGGTGTCCATGGACGAGGCCTGGGCGCAGGGGACCTACGGCATGCGGCTCGAGCTGTACCTCATCGGCGACAACGTGGTGGCCGCGTCGGTGCATTCGTATCCCGCGGACGGGAATTTCGCCCCGCCCGAGGTGCCGGTGATCTTCTTCGCCGATGCCAAGGATGACGGCAGCCTGAGCCTGCAAGGCTGGGATCGCGCTCCCGTCTTCGACGGTTTCGTCCGGAAGCAGGCCGTGGGCGAGGAGGGCTCCGTGGCCTGGGATCCGGTCTCGCATGCCCAGCAGGCCCGGACGTTGACCTTTCGCCTGGCGGAAATCCGCCGGATGAACTGACCGATACCGCCGGGACCCGGCCCGATGCCCCGGCATCCGTCCAGCGCTTCGGAATCCGTACGCATACCGCCCATGGACCGATGCGTACGGTATCCACTGCATCTACTCACGGTATAGGAATCGTGCTACATTTGGGCCGACCGCACCTTCTTCGATCGGAACGCTGCATGGGATTCGCACCATGAAGACAAGCGCAGGCAGCCTTTTCGGAATGGCCCTCCTGGCCGGGAG
>CBILQL010000828.1:0-2144 GCA_966238865.1 uncultured bacterium | reverse complement strand
CACCATCCCGGCGCACCCCGACTTCCGCGCCTGCGTGACCATGAACGAGGACGATTCCACCTTCGAAATCCCCGACTACATCATGTCCCGCATCCAGCCCGCCATCGAGCTGCCCTTCCCCAAGGCCGACGAGGAGCTGCGCATCCTCCGCTACAACCTGCCCCAGGCCCCGGAGGAGCTGATCAGGATCTGCGTGGACTTCCTGCAGCGGGCCCACGGCTTCGACCTCCCCTACTCCATCCGCGACGGGCTGAACGCCGTCCGCTTCTCCCAGAAGCTGCGGGAGCTGCGGCCGGGCGCCTGGGACGCCCTGTTCCGCCAGGCGCTGCGGCAGATCCTCGGGGAGGAGGCCCTGGATCTCGAGAGCATCGCCGAGCGCCGCCGGCGCGAGGGCCTGAGCCTGCCCAACATGCAATTGGGCGATTTCTTCTTCGACGAGGACAATCCGCTGAATCCGGACAAGGGATAGGAAGGGGATGAGTTGTCAGTTGTCGGTTCTCAGTTGCGGACACCGGGAAGCGGCGGGGACAAGCCCTGGGTTGGACCCGGCCGCCCATCCCCATTGTCTTTTTCCGCATCTGAGAACCGACAACTGAGAACCACTGGTTCAATATGACAATCACTCTCACCCCCCGCATCTCCGCCTTCCCCGTCCGCCATGGGAAGGCCGTGTTCGCCATGCAGCTGCGGGATCTCCTCTGGAAGGAGCGTTTCGCGGCCCTGGCCTTCGCCCTGCCCGCCTCCCTCCGGGACGAGGCCCTGGAAGGCGTGGAACACCTGCCGCTCATCCGCGCCCTGGTGGTGCGCGTGGGCGGCACGGTGCGCGCCTATCTCCCCTTCGATCCCTGCGACGCCTACGTGGAGGCGCTGCGGCAGGCCCGTCAGCGCAGGCTGCCGGTGAGCTTCCTCGAGGACGACGCCCTGCTGGAAGGGCCCGGCCTGGCGTCCCTGCCGGACGCGTACCTGGCCAAGGGCCTGGGGACGGAGGCCTATTACCGGCTGGCCAAGGAGGTCCTGGCGCGGGACGGGATCGAAGGCGGGGCGGAGGCCGGGGAACGCCTGGATCGCCGCGCCCATCGCGTCTACCGGGGCCTGCGGGCCCTGGAACGGTCGACGAAGGCGGGAGGCGGAGGCGCGGACGCCGGACGCATCCTGCTCCTGTGCGATTTCGCGCTGCTCGTCCGCCTCGAGGCCCTGTTCGCGGAGGAGTCCATCCCTGGCATGCTCGCAGCGGCCGAAGCGGCCGGCGCCGAAGCGGCCGAAGCCGGGGCTGCGGACGCCGGAATGGCGTCACGCGGCGGTTTCCGAAGCGAGGATGTGACGGTTCGCGCCTATCCCGTCAAGCCCGGTCTCCTCTTTTTCGCCCTCGGAGAGCCGCCCTTCTTCGCCGGGGCCATGGAGAAGGAGCGGGCCGACGTGCTTGCCGCCCCCAAGGATTACCTGGACCTGGTGAAAGGCGTCTTCGTGGAGACCCGGAACCATTTCCTGGAGGGCCGGGACGAGGCCGGGGCCGTGTCCGTCAAGAAAATCCAGGCCGCCCTCACCTACATGCGCAACCTGGCCATACAGCAGGGACGGCTCACGCCGGACCTGATGGACATGATCACCGCCGCCAAGGGCGTGTTCGGGAACGCCTTCGCGGCCAAGGTGCTGGAGGCCGCCAGGTATTATCCGTTCTTCGATCCCGCGGGCGTGGCGCCTGGCGGCGAGGCGCCGGGGGGCGAGGCGCCCGACAGCGAGGCGGCGGGCGGCGGTGGGGCGGCCCTGGAGATAGGGCGCGACCACATCCGGGAGCCGGGCGAGGCGGAGCCGGCGGAGGCCTTCAATCTCCTCGAGGACGAGCCCAAGGTCTGGAAGACGGTCCGTCTCAAGAAGGAGCCGGACAAGCGCAAGCAGCGCCGCTACCGCTACTCCTGGGATCCGCGCGGCATGTGCTCGCACCTGCCCGAGGACACGCGCATCGAGGGCTTCAACCGCACCGTGCGGCGCCGGTCGCGGGACGTGCTGGAAGGCGCCTTCGCCCGGACCGAGAAGCTCACCGCCTCCCTCAAGGACGGCATCGACGTGCGGGAGACCCTGCGCAACTGGACCTCCGGCGGCATCTACGTGCGGGAGATCCCGCCCTCGCGGGGGCGGGTGGACAC
>CBILQL010000827.1:0-2153 GCA_966238865.1 uncultured bacterium | reverse complement strand
GGGCGTCGATTTCAACCGGTACCCGGCCATCCTCAACGACATCACCTTCGCCTTCCAGGACCCCGAGGTCCTGGCCGTCATGGCGGCGATCACCGGGATCAAGACCCTGAATCCCGACGCCAACCTCTACAGCGGGGGCCTCAGCGCCATGGGGGAGGGGGATTTCCTCAATCCCCATATCGACAACAGCGGCAACCCCTTCCTGGGCCAATACCGGCGCATCAACGTCCTCTACTACGTCTCCCCCGCCTGGAACCCGGCCTGGGGAGGGAACCTGGAGCTATGGGACGGGAACCGGGCCAACCCGCGGACGCTGGAGGCGCGCTGCAACCGCCTGGTGCTGATGAACACCAACCGCACGTCCTACCACTCGGTGAGCCCCATCCGCGGCGCCGGGAGCGAGCTGCGCCGCTGCGTGTCCAACTACTACTTCTCCCCGGAATCGCCGGAGGGGTACGAGTATTCCCATGTGACCAGCTTCCGCGGCCGCCCCGAGCAGCCCTTCCGGGACCTGTGCCTGCGCCTGGACGCCGCCGCCCGCGGGCTCTACCGCCGCTTCCGGCCCAGGCGGGCGGAGGATATCAAGCACCGCTATACCTGACCACGCCGGGGATCCAATCCCCCTGGAGTTTCAGGGCACATGCAAGATGATATCGAGCATCCTCTGGTACTGGCGGAAATCGCCGTCCAGGGTGAAGATGGACAGCCCGTGGCCTTGCGCCGCTGCGCAGATCAGGAAATCGACCTGCGAACCCTGGATGCCCCGCTTCCGGCAATCGTTGGAAAAGGCCGCGGCCCGCTCGTAGTCCTCGGTCCGGAGCGGAATGTCATCGAAGGCCTGCAATTTGAGGCGCAGGGTTTCGTACTGGACTTTGTCGGGGATGCCGGAGAGGATTTCCTGCCGGATGGGACCGATCAGTCGGACGCGGTAGCCGTCGATGAGTTCCTTCAGGCCGGCCCTCACCTTGTCATCTCCCCCTTTTTTCCGCCGGAGCGCCTGGGACCAGACGCTGGTATCGACCAGGACGCTCAAGACCGCCGCCGCCTGCCCGCCTTGTAGTCGTACTTCGGATCGAAATCCAGCTTCCCGAAAAGCGCGGTTATCTCCCCCTGCTTGCGGCGCTGGATGAATTCGTAGAGCGCCTGGTTCACGGTTTCCCGCTTGGTCTTGTGCCCGCCGATACGGAGGGCCTGGTTCAGCAGACGGTCGTCGATGGCGAGGTTGGTGGGCATGGCGGCTCCTTTACACATTATTCTACACAATATCCGGGATGGCCGCAAGGCCGGAAGATCCGGCCTATCGGTGAGCGGGTGCGTACGGGGAGCGGCGCTTTCGGGGAGCCGCCGGCGCCGGGATTGTCGGCGGCCGGCGGCGGTAATCAGATTCAGCCCAGGCGCTGGATCAGCTCGTCGAGGGAGAACGGAGTCTTCGCCGTCGCGGTCACCGAGAAGCGGCGGCGCGGATCGGGGTCGTGCTCCAGGGCGAAATTCCCGTCGCCGTAGGCGGCGGAGAACAGCTTCGCCAGCTCGGGCCTTGCGGCCTCCAGGGTGGCCGGCGTGTTGGGCGCGGCGGCGCGGCTGTTCACGATGAGCCGCAGCTCGGAGGCCTTGAAGCGGGGCTTATGGTGCAGGGCGGGCTCGGACTCCAGGCGCTTGGCGGCCTTGAGCAGGGACAGCAGGGTCAGCTTCAGCTTGTCGGCGTTGGACCCGTCCAGGGGCTGCTTGTAGTCGAGCAGCAGCCCCAGGCGGCGGTCGTTGCCGTCCAGGGAGAGGTTGAGGTTGTGGCCGACCAGCACCAGCACGGGGCCGTCGGTCACGTGCTGGTAGTCGGCGACGTCCAGGAAGACCTCGGGGGAATCCGGGATCCATTCGTTCAGGGCCTTGAACCACTCCTCCGCCTCCATCTCGGCGGGGTTCTCGAGGAAGATCTTCCAGTTCATGTATTGCAGGTTCATGGCTCAGGCCTTCCCTTCCGACGCTTCGGCGGCCCCGGGAGTCTTCGAAACCGCCGCTTCGGCGGCCGCGAGGAGCCCGCCCTTGGGCTTATTCTCCATCACCATGCGCAGGTAGCAGCTGTGCGCCGCCTCGATGAAGAGCTGGCTCTCCTGCAGGCGGATGGAGGCCTTGTCCTTGTCGAACGCGCCGTTCCGCTC
>CBILQL010000826.1:0-2155 GCA_966238865.1 uncultured bacterium | reverse complement strand
CCGCCGATGCGGTGGTGTCGCCGCCGCTCCTGGTGCCGCTGCGGGCGCCGCTGGTCTCGCTTTCCGAAGCCGGTGTCTGGATCATGCTTGAAAGGTAACTTTTCCGCAGCATGCATCCGGGAACGGCCCCGATTCCGTCCGCCGGCTTCTGTTGGAAGTTGTGGAATTTTCTCAAACTTGACCGCCAGCCTGGGCTCACGACCGCCGGAAGCACAGTCTTCGCGCGCGGTGCGAGAGATAAGGAGTTCGTCCGGAGGCCGGAGGGAACGGTGCGCGCCCTCACAGACTCGGATCCCGGGGTGAGTGTACCTTTTACCCCGAAGATAGTATCATTTGATACTATCAACTCATGCGTCCCCCGTATCGAATCACCCCTGGCATCCTGGCAAAGCACAGCGAAATAGCCCGTCTCTGCGGATTGCTGGAAGGTTGGGAACTATCCGAACCCAAGCCGGAGTTGCGGCGGGGAAACCGGGTCCGTAGCATCCAGGGCAGCCTGGCCATCGAAGGCAACTCCCTCAACCTTGACCAGGTCACGGCAATCCTCGAGGGTCGGCGCGTGGTGGGGCCTGTGAAGGACATTCAGGAGGCCCGCAATGCTTTGCAGGCGTACGACATGCTTCCATCCCTGGACATCTTCTCCCCCAAGAGCTTCTTGAAAGCCCATGGCATCTTGATGGACGGCCTGCTCGAAAGGCCGGGACAGTGGCGAAAAGGGGCTGTCGGAATCCAAAAAGGCGAGGAGATTTCCCATGTGGCTCCACCGGCCTCCAGGGTGCCTGGGATTATGCGCGATCTTTTCGCCTTCCTGAAAGCCGAAAAGGACGCTTCCATGGCCATCCTATCCTGCGTTTTCCATTACGAGGTGGCATTCGTACATCCCTTTCCGGATGGGAACGGGAGGATCGCCCGTCTGTGGCAATCGGCGATGCTTCGGAGGCATCATCCCGCCTTCGCGTATGTGCCCGTGGAATCCGTCGTCAGGCAAAGGCAGCAGGAGTACTATCTTGCGCTGGAGTCTTCCGACAAGGCGGGAGATTCGACATCGTTCATCGAATTCATGCTGGAGGCAATCCTCGATGCCATGCAGGACTTCATCGTGCAGGTGGAGGTGCCGGTGCAGACTGCCGCCAGCCGGTTGGAAGCTGCGCGGGCGCGCTTTGGAACAAAATCCTTCTCGCGAAAGGACTATGCAGGCCATTTCAAGACCATATCGCCGGCAACGGCCAGCCGGGATTTGCGGCAAGGCTGTAAAACCGGATCATTGGAAAAACGAGGGGACAAGCGCACAACCAGCTACCGCTTCCGAATCGAATCCGGCTCCCTGGGTTCGGATCTGGAAAAAGCCGAACGCGACATCCAAGCGGGCAGGACCCGGACGACGGAACAGGTTCTCAGGAGAATCGAGGAACGGTCAGGAGGCGGGAGGAAGAAGGGCCGGTAGCCCGACTCACTTCGCCTGCGCCGGCGCCCCCTGCGCGGGCGCCGATTCCATCTGCGTCCCGGTCCCGAACATCAGCTCCGAGGACTTGCGGATGATCTTGGGGCGGATCTCGATGATGAGGTTGGTCTTGCGCTTGACCTTGAGCTTGTGGGTGAAGAGGGCGCCCAGCCCGGGGATTTGCCCCAGCACCGGCACCTTGCGCAGCTCCTCGGTCTCCTCCTCGGAGAGCAGGCCCGCCAGGAAGATGGTCTGCCCGTCGGTGACGCGCACCGTGGTCTGGGTCTTGCGGACGCGCACCAGGGGAAGATCGGCATTGGGGCCCTTGAAGCCGGTGATGGAGCTGACCTCGGGCTCCAGGGTCAGGGTGATCTCGGCGTCCTCGTTCACGTGGGGCTCCATCTTCACCTTGACCCCGACCTCTTCGTGCTGGATCTGCTGGTTGGCCCCGCCCCCGGCGACCGCGGCGGAGTTGTAGCTCTGGATCACGTAGGGGATCTTCTCCCCGATGTGGAGCGTGGCCTCGCGGTTGTTGGTGGTGGTGAGCTTGGAGTTGGTCAGCACCCGCGCGTCGCCGTTCTGGATGAGCATGTCCAGCGCCAGGTTGAGGGTGATGGGCGATCGGACGCCGCCCTGGAGGATGTAGCCGTCGCGGATGGGGGCGGCCGGGAAGGCGAGGCTCGTCTGCAGGGGCGAGAGGGCGCCCCAGTCGAT
>CBILQL010000825.1:0-2156 GCA_966238865.1 uncultured bacterium | reverse complement strand
AGGCCCCGCGTCCAGCCCGCCGCCGCCGCCTTCGCCGCCGCGGCCTGCCGCCCCGCCTCGCCGGCGAGGAGGCGACGGGCCCGCTCCTTCAGCCTGGCCGCGGCCCCGGCCAGGGACTGGGCCCGCGCGTCCCGCCAGCGCGCCCAGGCATGCCCCAGGGATTGGCCCCGGTTGGCGAACCGCAGGCGCTCCAGGCTCAGCAGCTTGCGCGGCCCGCGGGAAAGCCCGGTCCTGTCGAGATCGATCCGACGGCGCTCCTCGCGCAGGGTGCGGCGCGCCGAGGAGGCGAGCAGCCTGGCCTGCTCCCGGCAGCGCATGTCCTCGGCCAGCCTGCGGCCGTCCCATTCGCGCCGCAGCGTCGCCGCCCGCTGGGACAGGTCGTGCCAGGACTGCTGGAACTCCATCCGCCAGGCCTCGGCGAGGTCGGCGGCGGCCTCGACCAGCCGGCCCAGGCATTCCCGGGCCATCCCCTCCAGGTGCTTGGCGCAGTCCGTGGGGGTGATCTTGTCGGCATGGGCCACCAGGTCGGCCAGGGAATTGTCGATCTCGTGGCCGATTCCCGTCAGCACCGGGACGGGGCAGGCCGCGATGGCCCGGCAGATGGCCTCCGAGTCGAAGTAGACCAGGTCGGTGCGCGATCCCCCGCCGCGCACGATGCAGATCACGTCCAGGGGGAGCTGCGAGAGCAGCTCCAGGGCGTGCAGCACCGTGGCCTCGGTGGCCTCGCCCTGCATGCGCGCCTGGGCGAAGGTGATCTGGAAGGAGAAGCCCGAGCCGAGCAGCACGGTGGTGAAGTCCCGGAAGGCGGCCGATCCCGGCGCCGTGACGAGCCCCACCCGCAGGGGCGGCGAAACGAGGGGGCGCTCCTTGTTCTTCCGCAGCAGGCCCTCCTTGGACAGCCGCTCCAGGATCTTCTGCCGGGTGAGCGCCAGCTCCCCCAGGGTGAAGTTCTCGTCCACGTCCACGATGCGGGGCTGGAAGCGCCCGGTGGGCACGTAGAAATTCGCCTCCAGCAGGAAGGCGACCTTCAGCTCGACCCGCAGGGACAGCGGCGTGGGCAGGCCGGCGAAGCGCAGGTTGAAGGCCTCGAGCTGGGACGTCCACAGGGTGGCGTCCAGGACCGCCCGGGGGCGCGCGTCCCCCTCCTCGAACTCGCCGATGGAGACGTAGGCGATGCGACCGCGCACGTTGAGCTGGGTGATGACCCCCTTCACCCAGACCCGCGGGATCTCGCGCAGGCGGCGCTCCACGCTCTTGTTGTACTGGGTGATGCTGAAAATCTTGGGCGCGGGGCTCCCTCCAGGCGTTCCGCCGGGCCCGCCGCCCCCCGGCGCCGGCGCCGGGGCCGCCCGCCCTTCCCGGAAATCGCCTTCCACGGATCCCTGCATCGCGTGGAAAACTTAGAAATTTGCGCTCCCGGCCGCCTCCCGACGGCCGCCCGCCGTCGCCCGCGTTCCGGGTGCCGCCGCCCGCGCGCGCGCCGCGGGTCTTCTCAAAACTCCATGTCGGTATTAACTTTTACGTCCGGCAACGATAGATTCGTACAAGGAGCGCCGCCATGCCTGTTGTGGATTACAAGACTTACGTCAAGATGCTGGATACCGCCAACAAGAACAAGTACGCCTATCCGGCCATCAACGTCTCCGACCTCGAAACCGCCAATGCCTGCCTCGCCGGCTTCGCAGAGGCCAAGTCCGACGGCATCATCCAGGTCTCCACCGGCGGCGGCGAGCACGCCTCCGGCACCGCCGTCAAGGACATGGTGCTGGGCGCCATCTCCCTGGCCAACCACGTGCACCTGATGGCGCAGAAGTACAACGTCAACATCGCCCTGCACACCGACCATTGCCAGCCCAAGAAGGTAGACACCTTCCTCAGGCCCCTCATCGCCGAGACCGAGCGCCGCCGGGCCAAGGGCGAGAACAACCTCTTCAACAGCCACATGTTCGACGGCTCCGAGCTGCCCCTCGACGCCAACATGAAGATCGCCCGGGAGCTGATGGCCCTGTGCGCCAAGAACGAGATCATCCTCGAGGTCGAGGCCGGCGTGGTCGGCGGCGAGGAGGACGGCCACGACACCTCCGGCGTCTCCAAGGACAAGCTCTACACCACCCCCGAGGACATGCTCGGCGTGTACGAGGCCCTCAATTCCCTGG
>CBILQL010000824.1:0-2167 GCA_966238865.1 uncultured bacterium | reverse complement strand
GCCGGCACGGTCGGGCCGCGGACCCGCGTCCCGGCGACGGGACCGGGAGCCGGGGCGCCGGCGGCGGCCGCCAGGCGCCTATCGCGAGCGGCCTTCTCGCGGTAGACCACGGCGAAGGCGTTGGCGACACACAGCCAGGCCCAAAGCCATTCGGCGAAGGGGTGGCTGAGGAAGGTTGACGGCATGAGGAACCCGATGATGACCATGATGAGCGCCGTCGCCAGGTTGGCGCTTTCCGGGTCGCGGCGGCGCGTGGCCAGGGTACGCACCCGGAAGAGCTGCCTGACGGTGGCCCCCAGGGCGACCAAATATAGAATCAATCCCGGAATTCCGATCTCGGCGGTGAGCTTCAGCCAGATGTTGTGGGGATCGAAGCGCAGGCCGCTGTAATGCTCCGCCACCGCCAGCCAGCAGTCCGGCCCCACCCCGAACAGCGGCTTGTCGACCACGGCCCAGAAAGCCGCCGTCATCATGTGCATGCGCTCCTGGGCCGAGCCCTCCGTCTGCTCCGATCCCAGGCGGATGGTGCTCATCCGCTCCCAGAAGGCGTCGGGCAGGAACAGCAGCACCACCGAGACGATGGCGACGAGGCTCAGGCCGTCGCGGAGCTTCTTCCTGGACACCAGGGCCACGTAGAGCATGGCCGAGGCGGCCAGGCCCAGCGCGGCCCCGCGGCTGCCGGAGAACACGATGGCGGCCACCGACAGGGCGGCAATCAGGAGGCCTCCCGCCTTGGCCCATCCCTTGAACTTCCCCCGGTAGGAGAACGCCAGGTAGAGGAGCATCGGGAGGATGCTCACCGTCGCGGCCATGAAGTCGTTGTTGTCGGTCATCTGGCCGCCCTCGATGGCCATGTCGCGGGTCACTCCCTTGACCAGGCCGTGGACCCCCGCCTGCGCGGACCACACCCCGACGGAGAGGGTGAGGAGGATGGAAAGGATCTTGATGTCGGGGATGGAGCGCAGCCCGATGGAGATGAAGAAGAGGGGCAGGAGGTACTTGAGGATCTCGACGAAGCCCTCCATGGCATGGGGGATGGGCGAGACCAGGGCCGTGACGAGAATCCACCCCAGCAGGACCGGGGAGTACAGGATGAGCCAGTTGGCGCGCGGCTTCAGCTTCCCGCGGGCGATGTGCAGGGCGTAGGACCCCACCAGCACCGCCAGCACCGCCTGGGCCGCCGGGAACGCCGCCGGCGAGCGGGCGAATGACAGGGGCTGGAAGATGTTGTTCCAGAGGAACAGGCAGGCGGCGTATACCGGGGCGCGCAGGCTGAAGAGCCCGGCGACGGCGAAGAGGCCGAGAATCAGGAGCAGGCGCATGCGGCTAGGCCCCGGGCCGGTCCTTGCGGGCTACGGTAGTGGGACCCGGCGGGCCGGGCGCCTCACTTCGCGGCGGGAGCGCTGGCGTCATCCCTAAAGAAATAGCTTCCTGCGGCGTGATTGCGGCTTTTCGCTGCGCGTTTTCCGTCGCCGTGGAACGTCGGGGCGTCGGAGCCCCCGCCGCCGGCCAGCCGCACCGAACGCCCGGGCGCCTTCCCCTGGCGCCCGGGCCGGGGATTGACGCTTTTCACGGGGGCCGCCGGGCGGATGGACGAGATGTCGAGGAGATAGGCCTCGACGCTGCATCCCTTCCCCCAGGAGCTGCCGAACAGCACCGACTGCCCGTCCGGGCTCAGGGTGGCGTGGGGCTGCACCCAGTAGCTGGTGCTGGGGCATTGCGCGTCCGGCAGCGCCGCCGCGTATTCCACGTCGCTGTTGTGCTGGGCCAGGCGCTCCACCCTGGGTTTGTCGGCCTTGCTGTCGAGGTGGACGAAGAAGATCTCCTTCTCGAAGGGCTGCTGCCCGTTGTCGCTGCCGCTGATGGTGCTCACCACGCAGCCCGGCACCGCCGCCCGCGTGCCGCGGCAGGAGACGTGCACCCCGTGGTACCAGTCGATGGCGACCATGGCCACGGAGGCCCCGGAGTTCACGGTGGCCGTGGGATCCGGGTTGGAGCCGTTGTAGACGACCCCGGAGGGGATCTGCGAGCGCACGATGTAGTGGTTGCCGGTCAGGAACACCGCGTTGTTGGCGTTGGTGTACACGTAGTACTCCTTGCCGGAGGCGTCCATGACGATGTCGCCGTGGCCGCTGCTGGTGGTCACCTTGCCCGCGTAGGCCATGGT